>JAPHQU010000001.1 GCA_026195275.1 Candidatus Paceibacterota bacterium | reverse complement strand
GAATCGAACCGAGGCGACGCGAAGCCCGCGAAACGAAGTGAAGCGGAGTCGCCGAGCGCGGGTCGGGTAGCTCAGATATTTTCAGAGTGGAACGAATGACAATATCGAGCGAAGCTGGCCGATTCTCTCCGATTATCTATAAAGGACATCACTCTGACCTTTATCCCCTATCTCACCAGAAAATCCCCATCTTCAGGCTTATTTTCTGGCCATTTATGGGGATAAGTCTGGGGGTATGTGGATATAAAAGACAGTAAAGAGCCGATATCTTTGTGTCTTTTACATGAAATATGCCTCTGTAGAGCCATATTTCAAGGACATCAGCTTAAATCTCTAAATTAGTAATAAAATGTTTCACGTGAAACATTTTAAAGTGGAAAAACTGTGCATAGGGGCATTTTGATTTTGTTTCATGTGTAACAATAAGTGCTACGAATGCTATACTTGAGTAATGGATGTAGATGAAATCCTTGATTTCGTGAGTCTGTTAAACAAGTTCCGCGCAGTCACTCGGATAGTCACCGTGGCCGGGGAGAACAGGGACGAAAATGACGCCGAACACAGTTTTCAACTCGCTATGCTTGCCTGGTACATTCTTTCATCCGGCAAATACGACCTTGATAAGGATCTGGTGATCAAGTACGCACTTATTCACGATTTTGTTGAAGTGCATGCGGGAGACACCTCATTTTACCGCTCAGAAAGCGAATCTAATGAAAAGAAACGGCGCGAGAACGAGTCTGCGAAACGTTTACAGGGCGATTTTGGAAGGTTTGAGGATCTTCATGAGCTCATTGAGCGCTATGAAGAACGAAACGACCAAGAAAGCCGGTTTGTATACGCGCTCGATAAGGTGGTGCCAATACTTAATATCTATCTCGATGGGGGAAGTGATTGGAGGAAACACCAAGTTACACTGGATATGCTTATCGAAGCCAAAGAGAGTAAGGTTGCACTATCGCCTGAGGTAGAGACGTTCTACCGCGAATTACTTAAAATCCTCAAGGAGAACCGTCATCTGTTTCACGAGAAACAGGAGTAGATGACGCAAAATTCGGTAAGTATGTAGCTATTGCATGTATATCCATTTTCTGCTAGAATAGGGATATTAACAGGTAGCAGAAATCACTATGAGTAAGTTTACTAAAAAAGACTTTGAGTCGAAATACCCCACAGACGAGGTGTGCTTAGAGCGCATATTTAAGGCACAGAAGCACGAAAACTGCCCAAAATGCGATAAAACGGCTAAGTTTCACCCACTCAAGAAGCGTAAGGCGTACGTCTGCCAGTGGTGCGGACATATGATTTACCCTCTCGCTGGAACTATCTTCCACAAGTCCCGTGTACCGCTTACGGACTGGTTTTATGCTATCTACCTATTCTCAGTATCTAAAAATGGTGTTTCTGCTAAAGAGCTGGATCGACAAATTGATGTTACCTACAAAACGGCTCACAGAATGGCAAAGCAAATCCGCACACTGTTTGCCAACAAAGGAAAGCTCGGCGGTGTTGTTGAGGCAGACGAGTCCTACTTCGGTGGTAAAGCAAAAAACCGACACGGACACGCAACAAAAGAAAAAACTATCGTGTTCGGTATGGTTGAGAAAGGTGGTGCAGTAAAGGCACACGTTGTGCAAGACGTAAAAGCAATAACACTCCTTGAGAAGATCACTGAAAACGTCGAGAATGGCTCTGAAATCCACACAGACGAGTTCAAAATATACAAATGGCTAAGGCGACATGATTATACCCACAAGACCGTTAATCACAAACGAAAAGAGTACGTCTGAAACGGCGTACACACTAACAGTATTGAGGGATTCTGGGGCTTAACTAAGCGCTCTATTCGTGGTACGTATAATTGCGTAAGCCCTAAGTACTTAGAAAGCTACGTTAACGAGTTTGCGTGGCGTTATTCTCATCGGAAGTCTGAGACTCCGTTTTTTGAGCTTCTTCTTCAAGTGGCTTTGCGCTCTCGTCAATAATTTCCTCGAAGAGTTCTTCGGGGTTTTGTTCTTTGTCGTTAAGCATATGATTTAAACTTGCCTCAGAGGCAGTTTCATGATACAATATACAACAAACCACCTCAGAATGCATGCTGTCGTTCTGTCTCCGTCACCTGTAAAGGTGTTTCCCACGGGATAGTGAACGCACTCTATGAGTGACTAACCTGCGTAGCAACAGAACTAATAATTGCTAGCGGTGGCATGCATTTTGCGGTGGTTTTGTTGTTCTCAGACAATTGGAAGGTAAACAATGGGGCTGTAGTGTAAAGGTTAGGTAAAGGTTAGCACGCCCTGCTTATACCCGGGAGGCGCCAGTTCGATTCTGGTCAGCTCCACTGCTTGCCTTTCAGCTGTCTAAGAATATGGCTTAAATAAAGGGTTTCAACCCTCTGCCTCTACATACTATTATACACATAATGGTTGTGTAGTCAAGCGGGTTGTATGAATAACCTTTATAACTTTTTCAATGAACTAGGGATTTTTATTCCCTAAAATCTACTTATAAATCTTTATAAACAGATTTTAAGGCGTAAATGCTGTAACTACCCACTTACCCAAAATTCGGTGATAAACTTCGGGGAGAGGTTTCATGGGAAACACTATGGATATCTTGATTGAAATAAAAGAGTTTATGAAGGATTTGTTTCGCATGAAACAAGTAGGAGCAAATGAGACTGAAAATCAGCGGATTGGGCGAATTGGTGAGAATGTCGCGTGTACGTTTCTCATGAAACGTGGGTTTAAGATCGTGGAGCGGAACCACTGGCGCAAATGGGGTGAGATAGACATTGTGGCTAAAAAGCAGGGGAGATTGTACTTTGTAGAGGTTAAAACCACGGCATTTCCCGGTATCCGGAGCGTTTCACCTGAAACACTCGACGGGTACCAGCCGGAAGAAAAGGTGCACCCGCAGAAGCTCAAACGCATGTCGCGGGTGATCCAGACGTATCTTTTGGAGAAGAAATATGAGGGCGAATGGCAGTTTGATGTACTCGTTGTCTTTTTGGATGAAAAGAGGAGGGAAGCGAAGTGTCGATATATCGAAAATGTTGTCCTTTAGAATGTCCTTTATGTGTCCTTTAGAGATATACACGCTGGATATTATAGTGCTTTATGGTATGATTTTGCAGTCAAGGGAGAGCTTTTTATTGACGGTCTAAAACTAAATAGCGGGGTGTAGCATAATGGTAGTGTACTCGGTTTGGGACCGAGCGGCCCGGGTTCGATTCCCGGCTCCCCGAACGTAGCGCTTTGCGCGGAGTGGGGGGAGCAGGAAGCAAACTGCTTTGCTTCTGTCGAGAATCGAAAGCCGGAACATGTTGCGAGGCACGAGCAACAGTGAGGCGGGGTCGAGAGTGCTTGGGATTTGATGAGCTCTGCTCTGAACAATCTCTAGCAACTCGTGACCGATTCCGGCTCCCCGACGAATAAAACAAAAAAGAAGCGGCATTTGTCGCTTCTTTTTTGTTTGCTACAATGACACACATGAACATCTCAATACTTCTTAATGAACCAGTAAACCGGTTCACGATTATCTTTGGAAATACAGTGCAAGACTATGTGGTCGCATTTGTGGTTGCGGTACTTGCGATTGTGGCGCTCAAGGTGGTGCAGGGGATAGTGCTTCGCCGACTCGCTTCGTTCGCCGAGAAGACAAAGACCGACATCGACGACACGCTCATCCGGGTTGTGCGGAGCCTCAAGCCGGCGTTCTATTACGTCATCGGGCTTTGGGTCGGACTCCAATACCTGGTGCTCTCAGGTGCGGTGTCGAAAGTTGTTGACACAATATTCCTCATTGTCATCGCCTACCAGGTGGTCGTCGCACTCCATATACTCGTTGAGTACACTTTCGCGAAACGTGCAGAGAAAGAGGGGAAAGACGTGCAAAATGCGTATCGCTTCTTGAGCAACTTTATCAAATGGGGTCTCTGGGTGGTCGCCATACTTGCGGTGCTCTCAAACCTCGGTATTAACATAACCTCACTCATTGCCGGGCTTGGTATTGGTGGTATCGCAGTTGCGCTCGCGATGCAGAATATCCTCTCTGATCTCTTTAGTTCATTTGCGATCTACCTTGATAAGCCGTTTGAGGTAGGGGACTTCATTGTCGTCGGCAACCACTCAGGTACCGTTGAGCGAATCGGTATTAAAACAACGCGCCTGCGCGCGCTCCAGGGTGAGGAGATTGTCATTTCAAACAAAGAGCTCACCTCAGCACGCGTACAAAACATGAAAAAGCTAGAAGAGCGTCGAGCAACATTTTCTTTTGGGGTAGTATATGACACAAAACCTGCAGTCCTTGAGAAGATTCCCGGTATAGTGCGCGAGATATTAGAAGGCGTGGGGGAAAGTAGGGCGCGTCTTGATCGAGTTCATCTCGCAAAACTTGCTGACTCATCGATAGACTTCGACGTGGTCTACTATGTGCCGACGAGCGACTATACGGCATTCATGGATACTCAACAGGAGATCCTCCTCAAGCTCTTCACACGATTTGGTAAAGAAAAGATCAAGTTTGCCTACCCAACACAGACCGTGTTTGTTGCGAAGTAGGACAGAAGCAAGACAACACAAACATGCAGTGTAAGATAGTCTGCTAAAGCAGACTTACTCGAAATAATAAATAGCGCGTAGCACACTTCTTCATTTTTGTTTCTTCTTCAAAGGTGTCTCAGTGCGCTTTTTCAATTATTGAGTGAGTTCACCAAGATATCGGTCAGCGCCGGCGCGGTGCCGATATTGAAGAGGCGGGCACGAAGTGCTACATCTCCGAAGAGAAGCGCATCTATTGTGGTGTTGCTGTACTCAAAAAGGCTGCGGTTGATGTGTCCAACACTGATCGCGCGCAGGTCACGTTCGGCGGTCGTGTCGCCATTAGTGCTGGTTACGATAACACCGACGAGCTTCTCCTTTGCTGAGACGACCGCACCACCGGAAGAGCCGCCTTGCGAGACAACAGTGCCGCCGGTCGAGAAGAGATCTATTGTGTTTGTGTTAAAAGTAAAGCGCTCCCCAATTGTTGTGATGCTCGAGACTGAGTAGAGGTCTTTTTGGACGGAGATACCGCCAAGGAAGCCTGCAGGATACCCTGCTACAAGCACTGGTGCACCTGTCTCGATCGTTGCTTCGGCATCCATTGGTAAGTAAGAGGACGAGGTGGGGAGGCCTCCTGCATCAGGGCTGGTGCGGCCGGTAATGCGCAAGAAAGCATAGTCATTCTCGCCGGTCCCAGTCGGCTCGCTATCGGTAATGTCCTCGGCGTGCTCTGAGATCCAGATTGGCGGTATGTAAAGAAGCTCTGCGGTGTACATGGGGCGTGCGGGGCTTCCGGTGCGGATGATGCACGAGAGTGCGTCTTCGACGGGGTAGTCTTTAAGCAGAAAGAACTGAGCGACATGTGCGTTGGTGATGATCACTCCGCGCGGGTCGATAATGACACCGCTTCCGGTGATCGGCGTTACTGCTGTTGCAACATTTTGCGAGCAGAGGATGTTAACCAGTGCTTCTGTGGTGTTGGTGTTAATCTCTGCGAAAGTGAGCGGCTCTTTGTGGGTCGAGGTTGCGGTTTCTGTAATTATTGCTTCATCCGGCTCTTCTGTGAGTCCCTGCACGGTCTCAAGTGGGGTAGTGGTTGGGGTCCCTTCTTTCGCAGTAGGCTCTTCAGGAGTCTCAACCGTCTTCTGTGGATCCTTCTCGGCCTCCTGAGGTGCCTCAGGCTCTTCAGTGGCCACTTCCTGAGGTGCGTCGGTTTGATTCGTGGTGTTTGTGGCGATTGGTTCAGAAACCGATCCGAGTCCAAGTGTGGCGAGGATTGCGATGATACCAATAACAACACGGCTTACAATGACCTGGATGAGTGGGAAAAGTGGCATAGCATCCTTAGTATAGCAAGAATGTCCGCCATATTTGAATTTTTTGACAATATGTAGAGAATATGGTCGGGTATTGACAAACAATGGTGCTCGTGTATACTATTCGTCATAGCTTGGGTATAGCCCAGCTTTTTGTTTAACAGCGCTTTGGAGGTCTTAAAAGGACTTCTGGGGCTAACAACAAAGACTCATCATGACATTCGTATTCGACGGAGAAAACATGGAGGAGGGAGCAGCAATGCCCGAGACTCCAGCGACTGAGGAGGCAACCTCAACTGAGGAGGCAACCGAGGAAGCTGCAACTGAGTAGTTTCACCCGCTTCTTACAAAACCCCCGCATTGCGGGGGTTTTGTGTTTCTGGTAGGATACATAGCGTTCTGCGGGTGTAGTTTAGTGGTAAAATGACTGCCTTCCAAGCAGTAGTCGGGGTTTCGATTACCCCCACCCGCACAATCGAGTAACAACAAACACCGCCTCCTCGAGGCGGTGTTTGTTGTTAGAAAGCAAACTATTTTGCTTTCGCGCTCGATTGTGAAGCGGAGCACGAAGTGCGAACGGTGAGCTTAGAAACCTGACGCCCAGCGAACTCCAAGAATCACAGATATTAAATGCGCGTGTTTCCAATAAGCTGTTCTTTACCTAATACAAAAACACCCGGCATACGCCGGGTGTTTTTGTATAGTGGGGAAACAGTTATTACTTAACCGCGTCCTTGAGCGCCTTTGCTGCGCGGAACTTTGGTACGCGCATTGCAGGGATCTGAATGCTCTCACCGGTGCGTGGGTTACGTCCGGTTCGTGCGCTTCGCATCTTTGCCTCGAAGATTCCGAGTCCTGCGATTGAGACCTCCTGGCCTCCCTTAAGTCCGTCAACAATACTGTCTACAACAGTGTCCACTGCGCGCTCTGCGTCAGCTTTTGTTCCGCCGAGCACTTCGTGTACCTTTTCAACGATAGCTGCTTTGTTCATAGCAAATATTTATAACTTAATAATTGTCATAACCAGCACAAAACCTATATTCTGCACTGCGAAATTACTGTTCACATTATACAGAGCATGATTTTAAGCGCAATATCCCGTGGGGGACAAGTATTTTAGCGATATTTTTCGGTGGATTGTCAATTTTTTCATGGAAACTAGCACGACGGCAACAAAAAACCGCGCCAAGCTCAGCTTGGCGCGGTTTGAAGATGCTCGTCTCACGGCCGCTTGAGAACATCATCGAGTCCCGGATATTCAGAACTCATCGGGTCGATGCCTCTTTCGCGGGCTTCGTTGCGTTTGCGAATAAGTTCACGCCCCGCCTCACTTATCATGAAGCCTGTATCGAGCTTCATGAGCTGAGACCGATAATAGGCGATAGTCTTTTTCTTGAGCCAGTCATACAGGCCGGCATATGACCAACCGATGTGCCATCCGAGCCAAAACATGTATCGGGGGCGTGGTATGAGCGCAAAAACAGTTGCGTAAAACATCGCACACTCCTTCCTGGAACACTTCTCCTGAACCAAACATACACGCCCTGGTGTGGTAGCGCAAGGGTGTCGCACTACCGCGCCATCTCGATCGAGCGAGACTCGCGGATCACATTTACCTTGATCTCGCCGGGGTATTTCAGCTCATTCTCAATCTGGAGCGCGATATTTCGCGCGAGTTTCTTTGCTTCAAGGTCAGAAACCTTCTCTGGTGTTACAAACACGCGGATCTCACGACCTGCTTGGATTGCGTAACTCTTATCAACGCCGGGAAACCCGTTTGCAATAGCTTCAAGGTCTTCAAGGCGCTGGATGTAGTTTTCAACGCTGTCGCGTCGTGCCCCGGGGCGTCCGCCTGAGATAGCGTCGGCTACCTGCACGATGATCGATTCGGGTGTGTCGTACGGGTATTCTTCGTGGTGTGCCTGCATTGCTTTAACGATTGCTTCATCAACGCCGAATTTCTGGAGAATACGCCGACCAATCTCAACGTGTGTGCCTTGCACCTCGTGGTCGACCGCTTTACCAAGGTCGTGTAGAAGTGCCCCCGCACGAGCGACATACGGGTCTGCGCCGAGTTCCTCGGCAAGCATACCGGCGATGTGTGCCATCTCAACCGAGTGGTAGAGCACATTCTGACCGTAACTGGTGCGGAAGTGGAGTCGGCCGAGAATCGCGATTACGCGCGGGTCGAGGTTGTGCACACCTGCTTCGTAGGCGGCCTGCTCACCCTTCTCTTTTATCGTTTTATTCACCTCGTCTTTTGCTTTACCGACGAGTTCCTCAATTTTTGCTGGTTGGATACGTCCATCGGTGATGAGGTTTTCAAGGGCAATGCACGCAATATGGCGGCGTACCGGGTCAAACGATGAGATGGTGATCATGTTTGGCGTATCGTCAATGATAACGTCAACACCGGTCGCACGTTCAAACGCTTTAATGTTGCGCCCTTCCTTACCGATAATCTTTCCTTTCACCTCGTCAGACGGGATCTGGATCGAGGTCGCCATAATATCGTCGATCACCGAGTTGCCGAGACGATGGATCGAGGTGGTGAGGATATCCTTCGCTTTTCGGTCGAGTCGTTCCTTGCCGGAGATCTCGAGCTTTTGCAGACGCACAAGGATATCCTCCTCGTGCTGTTTCTCAAGCAGGTTAAAGAGCTCAGTCTTCGCCTCTGTTTGGCTCAGGTGCAATGTTTTCTCAAGTGCCGCTTCGCGCTCCTCGATGAGTGTGTTTGCACGCTCTTTGAGTGCGCGAACCTCCTCAATTTTCTGCTTAAGACCCTCTACATCAGCGTCGATATCGCCCTGACGCTTATCCAAAAGCTCCTCCTTCTTCACAAGGCGGTCTTCTGTTCGCTTCAGCTGCGATTCTTTCTCTTTTGACTCACTGTGGAGTTGTTTTTTTGTTTCTTCGGCCTTGGTCTCCGCATCTTGGACGATTTGCTTTGCCTCTTCGCGAGCCTCGAGCATCATTTGCTTGATCTCGAGCTCCATCGAGCCGCGTTTTCCGAGGGAGATGATCCACCGGAGGAAGTACCCAAAGGCGGTACCGAAGAGTCCTGCAAGGATGAGCAGAACAAGTATTACTTTTAATGACATATGGTTCTTAGCCTACCGTAGGATAGGGCAAGAAACCTTGCTTTTCGCTTGTGTTGCTACCGTTTCAGTGAGATGTTTCGATGAGTGAAGATCATGGGGTAAAAATAGGGTATTCACGCAAGGTATTTTCGGTCGTCTCGGTCGGGCGGGGAAGCACGGAACCTGTTCATATTCTCTGTGTCGAGATGGTGAGCAGGTCCTCAGGTTTCAAATTTAATTCAATAAGTCTACATCCTCAACATATCACGGGTTTTCAGCTTTGTCGAATTTACCACTTGGAGGTCCGACCTCCAAGTAAAATGAAAAAGGCCACCCCAGGGTGGGGTGGCCATTGCAAGTCCGATTCAGGCGGCTTCTTCCGCAGTTTGTTTCGGCTTGGAAAAGACGACTCGGTGAAACAGGATCGTCTTGTGGAACAAGAAGCCGTTGCAGACGGCGACCGACTGCAGGGTGAACCTCTGCTCACCGGCATGCTCGGTGTCGAAAAATGCACTGGCGAACGAGATAGCACAATCGGACTTGAACATGTCGCGCAGACGGTGTTCAGGGTCTTTGTAGCTGGGATGATCTTTGATCCAGGTGCATTTCCCCCATGCGTCTTCTTCGTCGCCTCGGAAGCTCACCACGGCATCCTCGAGCTGGTAGCCCTCATTGATGAGCGTGGAAAAGTACGCGATTTCGCGGGATATTCTGTTGATTCGCGCCATGACGTCGCAGACCTCGAGCAAGGACGCTTTCGTCTTACCGGTCTCTTTTGCCCAGATGCCCCCAATCTCGATTTCCGTGGCGAGTGCATCATGCCAGTTGTCGAAACCCTCAACCTTTACCGAGAGGTCAATCAGGTCTTGGGCCTCTTGAGCACCATACGTATCGGTCATATCTTCTCTCCTTCCGTATCTATGTCTGGGGGTAATATAAACACAAAATATAAACTCTGTCCAGTTTTATTGTATTTTTTACTTGGAGGCTCGACCTCCAAGTAAAACAAACGTCACACATATGTGTGACGTTTGTTTTAGAAAATTCTTCTTTTGCTTATTTCAGCACCTCATCGACAACGTCAGGCCACCAATCTAAAAACCTTACGATATATCGTAAGGTTTTTGCTTTATAACTTCTAACTTTCTACTTTAAACTTATTTGAGCACCTCATCGACAGCGTCAGGTTTCTAAGCTCAGATTTCGTGCTTCGCACTCATCTTCACTAAGAACCTCCTGCCCGGGCTCGGCTTTGCTCGCAGGCTCGCAATATGCCTCCGTCTCGTCGTCGATGACAAACAAGACACGGGTCTTATTTTAAGACTTCATCGACGACGCCATATTTCTTCGCTTCCTGGGCGGTCATCCAGAAGTCGCGGTCGATGTCGCGCTCGATCGTCTTTGCGTCTTGCCCGGTGAAGTCCGCCATCATCTTGGTCATGCGCTCTTTGGTCTTGAGGATCCAGCGCGCGGTGATCTCAATGTCGGTTGCTTGCCCTTCGGCGCCGCCAAGCGGCTGGTGGATCATCACTTCTGCGTTTGGGAGCGCGAAGCGCTTGCCTTTCTTGCCTGCGGCGAGTGTCCATGCGCCACCTGAAGCCGCCATGCCGACACACACGGTCGCAACGTCCGGTTTGATGTGGTTCATCGTGTCGATCATTGCCATGGTTGAGGTGACTGAGCCGCCCGGGGAATTGATGTAGAGGAAGACGTCCTTCTTTGGGTCTTCCGACTGAAGGAAGAGGAGTTGCGCCACGACGAGGTTTGCGACTGCGTCGTTGATCGGCCCTGAGAGGAAAATAATGCGCTCCTTGAGAAGTCGTGAGTAAATATCAAAGGCCCGCTCACCGAACTGTGATTTCTCGATCACCATGGGGACGAGCTGTGATTTTGTTGGTTTGAATTCGTGTTTCATATTTGTTTCTTAGGTACGGCTATATTAGCAAATTTATCAGTTTGAACAAACAACCCTTCCCAAAACAAATGTCCGACATCTAATGTCGGACATTTGTTTTTGTGGTGACCGATGACTACTGACCAGCTTCTTGCTTTTCCTCCTTATTTCTATCTTTCTTTCCTCCGTTCTCAAGGAAGTTGAACACTGCCTCGTTGGTGAGTTGAGTTTCGACAAAGATGTGGACGTTCTCCGGGTTGGCGTCTTTGAACTGCTCGAGAATCTTGTCCATCTCCTTATGTACCTCATCATGGTCGGCATGGATATCTTCCATGGTCGCTATCTTATTGAGTACAAGTTGAAGTTTTGCACGCTTCTCAGCCTGTTCCTTCCACTCCGCACGCATATCTTCTTCGGTTTTCTTCACGTGGGTGAGATAATCTTCGAACTTCATGCCGGCGCGCGCCACATCATCCTTCATCTGCGCTAGCATTTTGTCGAGCTCACTCTCAACCATGACTTTTGGAAGGTCAGCTTTTGCCTCTTCAATGAGCTTCTCTGAAAGTGTGACACGCTTCTTTTCACGTGCTTTGCGTTCTTTCTCTACACCAAGGTCTTTACGGACGCGCTCCTCGAATTCCTTAACAGTTTTGAAGTCGCCACCGAGTGTTGCAATGAATGCATCATCGAGTTCAGGGAGTTCTTCCTCAAGGTCTTCTTTGCTGTCTTTTGCCTCTTCATTTTCTCCTCCGTCTGCACCGCTCTCTTTTGCCTCCGCTTCGGCTTTTGCTTTATCAAAACGTGCTTTACCTTGGCGTACTTCAGTGAGCACCTTCTCCACGTCTGCGTCGGTCACTTCGAGGTCGTCTTTCTCCTTCATGACCTCCTCAGCGATCTTCTTGTGGTCGGGAAGGGAAACCTCCGGCATCACCGCGGTGGTGATAGAGAAGCCGATCGGATTTCCCGCGGCAAGCTTGGTGATCGATACCTGTGGTCGCCCGATCACATCGAGCTTGTTTTTAATCACGATAGCAGGGTAGATATCCGTGATTGCCATCTCAGCAACCTCGTGCAAGACCCGCTCCTCGCCGACTTTCTCCACGAGCACCTTCTCGGGGATGTGTCCCTTGCGAAAGCCGTCGATTGTCGCGTTTTCGCCAAGCTTCTTGATGGCTTTCTCGCGGTATGGTACCTGCACCTCAGTGGGGATCTCGCCACTAATCTTCACCTCAGACCCTTCTTGGTTAGTAATATCCAGGTTTGTGTAAAGTGTTTCTGCACCTTTTTTACTGTCTGTCATAGTCCGCACAGTCTAGCGTGTGAATTGGTGTATGTCAAAAACTCTTTCGCAGAGAGGACTCGAATCTCTAAATAAAAAACAACCCATCTAGATGGGTCGTTTTTGAAGTCCAAGAGTTAGCTCTAGAGTTCGTTTAAAATCTGGTCGAGCTCCGCGTCGAGGTCCTCAAGATCGGTTGCACTAAGATCCTCTTCAATTGCGCTGATCTCGTCTGACGTGCCCTGTGTCTTAAGTTGGTCAATCACTCCTTCTGTTGCCTCACCTTCTTGTTGGATAGTTGGGAGGTTGGCATCTTCTAGCGTGCCGATCTTTGTCTTCCAAAAGTAGAAGCCGCCGACAATAAGCATCACAATGATAATGATGATGGCAACGAGCGGTCCGGCGGTACTCTTCTCAGGAGAGTTGTCCTGAAGTGTGTTCGGGACCTCAGGTTGTGGCGTTTCAGATGTGACAACCTGCTCTTTGTCTGCACCTTTTTTCATATCTTCGTTCATAATAGGGTAGGTTAGTGGCTAAATATTATTGTTCTTCTCCTGGTGTTGTTGGTGTCTCATCAGATTCGTCATCTTCGCCACCCTCATCATCTTCTCTTTCGTCGTCCTCTCCTGTCTCTCCAAGTGTGTCATGGAGTAAGCGAATCACCTCGACCAATGCCTTGTGTGCATCGCGAAGACTCTCTTTTGCGTGCGCGAGCGTTGAAGCGACTTGTCCAAATGCTTCTCGTGTCATGTCTTCTTCAAGTGCGGTTTTTGCGTCCTCAAGTGCGCTATTCATCTCTTCCTCAGCAATCGCGATCTCTCCGCGAGCGGTATCAAGAACTGCGCGCGCATCGGTCATCTCATGCCCGACTTCCTCAAGTTTCTCAATGCGTGAGAGGATCCGGTCAGCCAATGTGTTTAGTCGCTCTATCGCGGCGTCCATCTTTCGTGAGATGTATCCAAGGTAGCGCGCAATACGTTCGTTTTTCTTTTCTTCCAGTTCCGCGCGTCGTTCTTCCAATTGCAAACGCAGCTCACTCTTTCGTTCTTCTATTTGTTCCAGTCGTTCTTTCGTTGAAGTGGCGAGTTGCGCTCGAATCAGTTCTGGAGTCCCTGACGCCATACCGGCACGGAAGCCGGACTCTGTAGAGTCTCGAACTTCTGTTGGGATCATGTTTCTATTCTTTAGATCTTCGCGGCGTTGCAAGAGCATGTTTCGCGCTTTTTCAAGAAAGCTTTGCGGCTCAGTGTTTGTTTGAGAGACTGTTGTGCGCTCGGGGAAACCGGTAGTTCTGTATGTTTCCTGGTGTCTGGAGTTATCGTATCGTGCCGGTTCGGGTTGGTAGTCCGGTCGATTGTCAGTCGTTGATTGCACCGGGCGCGGACGGAGGTCTGTTTGTGCGTGTACGGAGAACGTACCTATAGAGAGAATGATTCCCGCAAGCACAATTCCTGAAAGGAGGTGAGTGTGTGTATATGAATAATTCATGATGAGTATAATTATGTTAGTTATGCCAAGTGACACATATAGTATAACAAACAGGGTATTCGTGGACGAATACCCTGTTTGTTAATAAGTGGAATCAGTGTTATTTTCCGTGCTTTTCTTTGTAAAGCTCAATTGAGCGAAGAACTGCTTTCTTGGCATCTTCCTTGCCCTTGTAGTCTCCCACTTCGACAATGTCGCCTTTTCCTTTAAGCTCCTTGTAGGTTTCAAAAAAGTGTTTAAACTCTTTGAGGTTGTGCTCGTTCACATCCTTAAGGTCTTTCACGTTGTCCCAGCGTTTATCGTCTGCCGGGACCGTGATGATCTTGTAGTCTGACTCACCTGAGTCGATCATCTCCATCACTGCGACAGGGCGCACCTTCACCACAATACCGGGGTGAAGCGGGAAGGTGGTGAGGACGATCACATCGAGCGGGTCGTTGTCCTCCCAGAGCGTCTGCGGCGCAAACCCATAGTCAAATGGATATGGTGTTGCTGAGTAGTTCGCGCGATCAAGCGCGATGAGACCGGTTTCTTTATCGATCTCATATTTATTGAATGACCCCTTCGGGATCTCGATGATAGTGTTGAATTCCTCTGGGACATTGTCACCGAGAGGTACGTCATGCCATAGGTCCATAGAAATTTTTTGGTTACTTACTAAGTGATATTACTTCTCCTCCTCAATCTCAGGAGTCTCCGATTCTACAGAGTCACTCTCAGCCGTTTCGCCGGATTCTGCTTCCTCGGTTTGCTCGATTTCTACAGGGGTTTCCCCGTCTTCGGACGGGATTTCGGTTGAGACCGCAACTTCCTCGGCCTGGATCTCTGTCTCAGGAGTCTCGTTTTCTTCAGTAGTCACCTCTTTTGGTTTCTCAGCTACTTCAGCAGGTGTCTCTTCGTTGATAGTAACATGAGTCGCGTCAGCTTCAGCAATGCTTTCACCGCCAATTGAGTGGATGTCGATCTTCCAACCGGTCAGCTTCGCTGCGAGACGTACGTTCTGTCCGCCACGACCGATTGCGAGTGACTGCTGGTCTTCATCAACCTCGACAGTTGCGCGCTCATCCGCTTCATTGATAGCGACATTGATGATCTTTGCGGGAGAGAGTGCTTCCTCGATGAATTCTACCGGGTCATCCGACCATTCGATGACGTCGATCTTTTCACCGCCAAGCTCGCTCATAACAGTTGTTACGCGTACGCCACGTTGCCCAACGAGAG
The DNA here is from genome assembly GCA_026195275.1 of Candidatus Paceibacterota bacterium. NCBI lineage: Bacteria > Bacillati > Minisyncoccota > Minisyncoccota bacterium. The sequence continues at coordinate 129,377 of JAPHQU010000001.1, read as the reverse complement.
AACCAACAGGATCGATATGCTCGTCGTGAGACGCAACCGCAAGCTTTGATCGTGAACCTGCTTCGCGAGCAATACCTTTGATCTCAACTGCGCCAGAGGCAAGTTCAGGGACTTCACCCTCAAAGAGCTTCTTAAGGAAGTCGGGGTGTGAGCGCGAAAGGCGGAGATAGGTGCCGCGCGGGCTTTCTTCTACTGAGTAGAGAAGTGCACGAAGTCGCTCACCTTGGCGGAAACGCTCGCCGGGGATTTGTTCGTCATACGGAAGCATGCCAGTTGCGCGACCGAGGTCAACAAAGATGTTGCCGCGCTCTATACGTTGTACAGTTCCGGTGACAATCTCACCCTCGTGTTCTCCATATTCCTTGAGAATCGATGTTTTTTCCGCTTCGCGGATCTTCTGGATAATCACCTGTTTTGCAGTCTGGGCGGCAATGCGTCCAAAGTCATCCTTTGTTTCAAGCGGGAAGACAAGCTCGTCATCGAGTTTTGCATCTTTTTTAATACGCTTCGCATCCTCCATCATGATGTGGTGTTCCGGGTTGAAGCGTGAGCGAAGATCGTCTTCATTTTCCGGCTCCTCTTCTTCACCGCGCACCATAGTCTCATCAACAACAATATTCACCTGAAAGAACTCTACATCTCCGGTGGTTACATCAAACTTCGCACGAATGATTTGTCCGCGTTTCCCATATTCTTTTTTGTATGCAGTTGCAAGCGCAGTCTCAATAGCTTCGAAGACCTTCTCGCGGGGAATGCCGCGCTCTTCTTCGAGTTGGTCGAGTACCGAATTGATTACTTTAAGGTCGAACATATTCAATTGTTATTCAATTTTCTAAAAAAATATGCCCGTTTCGTAACGGACAGTAGTAAATGGAGTGTAGCATACAGAATCACGCAAGTCAACAATACACATATTTTGTCGAAAACCAAACAAAAGACGTGTGTTTCTTTGGTATACTTTAAGAAACGATGCGTGTGCGCTCAAGTACTCATTTATAAATATGTACATTAACGAATCAAAGCTCAAAGAATTTTTCCTCGATGCCGGCATAGTATCAAAGAGCGGTTTTGAATCTGCCGAGAAAGAGGCGGAGAAAAAAGATGTTCGTGTCGGAGATATACTCGTGAGTAACGGCGATGTTACCGAGGATGACCTGCGTCGCGCACAAGCACATATTTTGGGAATTCCCTTTGTTAACCTCCAGAATACGCGGGTAAACTTTGACGTACTCTCGCTTATTCCTGAACCAATTGCACGCAATCACAACATCATCGCGTATAAAAAAGGCGACGATAGTCTTGAGGTCGCTATGCTTAATACGGATGACCTCACGGCAATCGATTTTGTTAAGAAGAAGGTCCGGCTCAAGATATTGCCGCGACTCACCGACACCGCTTCGATCAAAGCGGCACTCAAGCAGTATCAAAAGAGTCTCAAGGAAGAGTTCGGTGAAATCATTAAGCGTGAGACTGCATCACTGAAAGGTGTGCCTGAAGAGGGCGCCAACATGTCAGAGAGCGATCTTAAACGGCTTGCCGAAGACCTGCCGGTGGTGCGCATTGTTGACTCGTTGCTTCGTCATGCGATCAACCAAAACGCGTCAGACATACACATCGAGCCGCGTGAAGACAATGTGTTGATCCGCTACCGTATCGACGGAATCCTCCATGATGCAATGACACTTCCGAAGGAAGCCACTTCTTCCATAACAGCGCGCATTAAAGTGCTCTCCAACCTCAAACTGGATGAGAAGCGTCTGCCGCAGGACGGTCGATTTAAGATGGAGTCGGAGAACGAACGCGTCTCACTCCGTGTGTCGGTACTTCCTACCTACTTTGGTGAAAAGACGGTCATGCGCCTCCTTCGGGAGAATATCTCCGGCTTCACACTCGAAGGACTCGGTTTTCATGGCGAAGGACTCGAGCGCATCCACGAAGCGACGCGCCAGAAGACCGGCATGATTCTCACGACTGGGCCGACCGGGTCAGGAAAGACAACTACGCTCTACACGGTCCTTGATATCCTCAATACGACCAATGTTAATATCTCTACAATCGAGGACCCAATCGAGTATCAGATGCCGCGCATCAATCAGACGCAAGTGAAGCCGGATATTGGATTTACATTTGCCAACGGTTTGCGCGCACTCGTGCGACAAGACCCAGATATTATTATGGTCGGTGAGATCCGTGACAATGAGACAGCGGCGCTCGCGATTAACGCGTCTTTGACCGGACATCTCGTGCTCTCAACACTTCACACAAACTCTGCTGCCGGTGCAATTCCGCGACTGCTCGACATGGATGTCGAGCCGTTTCTTCTCGTATCAACACTTGAGGTTATCATCGGACAACGACTGGTACGAAAGCTTTGTGGAGAGCGAGAAGAATACACCATGTCGGCAGCCGAGATTGAGAAGCTTGGTCAATCAGTTGACCTTGACGCGGTTCTTAAGGCACTGAAGGAGGAAAAGTTGATTAAGAATGACGCAACTTGGGAAGATATTCCGTTTTATAAGGAGAAACCATCAGAGATGTGTGAGGATGGTTTTAGTGGGCGAATTGGTATTCATGAGATCCTCCATCTCTCTGACGCGATCAAAGGACTCATCATGAAAGGGGCGACCACCGAAGAGATCGAGGCGCGAGCGAAAGAAGAAGGTATGATGACTATGATTGAAGACGGCATCTTCAAAGCGGTTCAGGGTATTACCACAGTGGAGGAGGTACTCCGTGTGGTTTCAGAATAAAGTTGTATGACCGAATTTCACTATAAAGCAAAGAATAAAGAAGGAGAGGTCTACAAAGGCACGATAAGTGCACTGGATAAATTTGCACTCTACACGCGCATCCGCGAAGAAGGCGGAGAGGTTCTTGAGGTAGTGGAGGCGGGGAGTCGCCGTTTCTCAATGGAGTGGTTTAATGAGGTCTTTGGCGCGGTGCGTGAACATGAGAAGATCGTTGTAACACGAAATCTTGGTGCAATGATTGACGCGGGTCTCTCACTCTCTCGTTCACTTGCGGTTTTGGAGCGACAGACAAGAAATCCAAAATTAAAGATCGTTCTCTCGTCGCTCAACCGCAACATCAAAGCTGGTGGAAGCTTCCATGGTGCGCTCGGTGAATTCCCCAAAGTCTTCTCGCCACTTTTTGTCTCAATGGTGCGCGCAGGTGAGGAGAGTGGGAAGCTCTCGTATGCACTCTCGCTTATCGGTAGACAACTTGAGCGTTCCTATACGCTGAAACGGAAGATCCGCGGTGCGCTCATGTACCCAAGCATCATCATTATAGCCATGATCATAATCGGTGTTTTGATGCTTATCTATGTGGTGCCAACATTGACCCAGACATTCAACGAGCTTGGCGCTGAGTTGCCAAAGAGTACACAAGCGGTTATTGGAGTGAGCGATTTTCTCACTCACAACACACTGCTCGCACTCCTTATTCCGCTCGCACTCGGCGGTCTGTTTTATCTTGGACTTCGCCAACCTCAAGGAAGACGCGCATGGGAGTTCACCTACCTTCATATTCCGATTGTCGGCCCTTTGGTGAAAGAGGTGTATGCAGCGCGTACTGCGCGTACGTTCGCCTCCTTACTCTCTTCCGGAGTGGAGATTGTTACTGCAATCTCAATCACGAGCGATGTGATGCAGAACTCGTATTACCGCGAGGTGCTCAAGCGAGCAGAGCACGACGTGCAAAAAGGTGCATCGCTCTCGGGAGCGTTTGCGGAAAACGAACATCTCTACCCGATCTTGGTTGGCGAGATGATCTCAGTTGGAGAAGAGACGGGGAAGTTGCCTGACATGTTGTTGCGAGTCGCGGAATTCTTTGAGGAAGAGGTTGAGCAAAAGACAAAAGATATGTCGACCATCATTGAACCATTCCTTATGATAGTAATCGGTACTTTTGTCGGTTTCTTTGCGCTTTCGATGATCTCACCGATCTACTCGCTCTCTGAAAGTATTTAGCGTTGGTTTTACTCTATGGTGTATAAACCTCGATTGAGCACACAAAAAGGTATGTCAATGATCGACACGGTATTTGGGACCGCGATTCTTCTTGTTGTCTTCCTCGGACTGTTTGGTGCATTCAAGCTTTCCCTTGAGTTGGTCCAGAGTGTCAAACTAAAGACCGGTGCGCTCGCGCTCGCGCACGAACGTGTCGAGTATATTCGCTCACTCTCATACGATGATGTCGGAACGGTTGGCGGTATTCCCGCGGGTATCTTGGCAGAAGAAGAGGAGGAGATGTTCAACGGCGTCACCTATACGCGGCGTACTTTTGTGCGGTATGTTGACGCACCTGAGGATGGCTCTGGCGGTTCTGACGAGAACGGTATCACCACTGACTATAAAGTGGTGAAGACGGTTGTGTCGTGGGATCTTCGCGGTGAGACACGAGAATTTTCTTTGGCAACAAATATCGTACCGTCGAGTGTAGAGAGTGTCGTCGGCGGTGGGACTTTGAAGATAACAGTGCTCGACGCTTTCGGGGGTGTGGTTCCTAGTGCGCTAGTCTCAGTGGCAAATTCATCGGTGAGTCCGGCTGTCGCTCTCTCTACGTATAGCAGCACAGCGGGTGTTGTTGAGTTTCCTGGCGCACCTGCAGGAAGTGACTACGAGATCACCGTAAGTAAAAGCGGATACAGTGGCTCACAAACATACTCGATATCGGGCAGTAACCCTAATCCAAGCCCGGGTCACCTGACCGTCACCGAATCCAATACCACGTCACAGTCCTTCTCGATTGACGTGCTTGGCCAGATAACGGTTGAGACGTTTGAGGTTGGTACAACGACACCACTTCCAAATATTCCGTTCTCGGTCCGTGGTTCAAAGACCATTGGTACGGACAGTGAGAGTAACCCAATCTATAAATATGAAAGCACAATTAACACCGGCGCCTCAGGCAGCGTAACCACCACCTCACTCGAATGGGATGAATACACCATTGAGATAGACGACACCGCCACGGGGTATGATATCGCTGAGTCGTGTCAGCCACAGCCGGCAGACCTTTCTCCTGGTGCGAGTGAGACAGTATCGATCTATCTTGCCCCTGATGTCGCACACTCACTCTTGGTCGATGTGAAAGACGCAAGCGACAATTTGCTTTCCGGCGCCTCGGTGCGCCTCTATCGCAGTGGGTATGATACGACGCAGAGTACCGGGGAGTGTGGGCAGACGTTCTTTGATGACAGTCTTTCCTCAGGAACCATTGATGGTGGCAACTCGTACACCGCTGATGTTTCTCTCTCTGGGTATACCGCGAAGACGGTAAACAATGTTGAGATAGACGGTGCGTCGATGCTTCATGTTATCCTCTCAAGTAGCTAAGTATGATACATATATCTCGCCAAAAAGGCTTCACACTACTTGAAACACTTATGGTTCTTGGGGTGTTCATTATTGTACTCGGCGCACTGGTCGCTTCTATCGGTTTTTTCTATCGCTCGAACACGCATGCGCTTGAGCAGTCGTTCGCGGTTCAAAGTGCGCGAAAAGGAATCGAGGGAATGGTCAAAGATATACGAGAGGCGACTTTCTCAGACGAGGGAGCGTACCCAATTGTCTCCATAGCCACCTCCACCATCACTTTCTATAGCGATGTTGATTCTGATATTTTCATCGAGCGGGTGCGTTACTTCCTTGATGGCACCGACCTCAAGCGTGGCGTGACGGATTCAGCTGGTGACCCGCTAACGTATAACGATGTAGAGGAGGAAGTATCAACAATATCCGACAATGTGAGGAATAATGCTGAGTCGATCGATATCTTCACTTATTACAATGGCGCGGGGAGTGAGATTAGCACAGCAAGCACGACCGATGTGCGCTTCATCAAAGCAGAGGTGGTCGTTAATGTTAACCCATCACGCTTGCCAAACAACTACACACTTCGGTCAAGTGCCACTTTGCGCAACCTGCGTGATGAATAATCTCGATATGACATACCAGGATAGACAAACAAAATACGGTGGCTACATCACAATTCTTGTTTTGGTATTTGCCGGCGTGTTCTTTGTTGTCGTCTCATCACTCTCAGGGTATATCTTCATTCAAAACAAAGTACAGTTCTCCAAAGAGAACCGAGAGAAGGCCGGAGCGATTGCTGAGGCCGGACTTGATTACTACAAGTGGTTTCTTGCACATTTCCCTGATGATCTCCAAGACGGCACGGGAGCGAGTGGTCCATATGAGCACACCTACAATGATCCGGAGAGTGGTGAGATTGGCACCTTCTCTCTCGATGTTGAAGGCAACACGCAGTGCGGCGTAGTCACCTCGATTGACATTACTTCAACTGGCTGGACAAGCGACGACACTTCACTCACGCGAGTCATCTTTGGACGGTACGCACACCCGTCTGTTGCTGAATATGCCTACATCGTTAATGGAAATGTGTGGGCGGGAGAAGACCGAACTATTATGGGGCGCTACCATTCAAATGGCGGCATCCGTATGGATGGGGAGAATCAATCGCTGGTCGAGAGTGCAGTTGCAAGTTGGACATGCACCGCAACGTTTGACTGTGACCCAGACTCAACCGAAGATGGTATCTTTGGCGTTGGCCCAAACTCACATCTCTGGGATTTCCCCGTTGCGCAAATCGATTTTGCGGGGATTACCGCTGACCTCTCAACAATGAAGACGCTCGCGGGAAGTGGCGGTATCTATCTTGGCGACTCCGGTGCGTATGGATATCATGTAGTCTTTCAGAGTGACGGCACCCTGGATGTATATCGCGTTGACAGTGCCGGCAATGGTGATTGGGGATACAGTTCGCAGTGGGGGTGGGAGCAAGAGTACAACACAATACTCTCAGAGACGTTCCTGCAGAGCTACACACCACCGGCTGATTGCAGTCTTGTCTTTGTTGAAGACAAACTTTGGATTGAAGGAACAGTAAAGGGGAAGATCACCATTGCGTCAGCTGATCTCGTGAACGCAAATATTGAAACAGACATCATTATAGAAGGCGATATCAATTACTCAACACTTGCGGGGACCGATGGACTCACAGTCATTGCTGAGGAGGATATCTTGATACCGGCGGTATCCCCGAATGACCTATCGATTCGCGGTATCTTTATCGCACAAACCGGTCATTTTGGCCGCAACTACTACGACGCAGCCGAGGAATACAATCCAGACGATGCATACAAGAACTCGCTTACGATCAGTGGAACCATTGTCTCCAATGGTCGTGTTGGCACCAAGTGGAACTGTAATGGTGTCTATTGTTCCGGGTACAACACCCGAAACAGTTCATACGACCGCACACAAGCAAAAGATCCGCCACCACTCACGCCGTACACAAGCGATGATTTTAATTTTATAGAGTGGCGAGAAGAGCTGTAGTCCACCTCTGAAAGCTAGAGAAAATAAACGCCAACCTCAGGTTGGCGTTTATTATGGCTCTGGGAAGCGCTTGTTTGGTAAACGCCAGGGACGTGCTTGGCGTTTATTGGTATGCGGAACAGACGGCATAAACAGTGGACGTCTCATAGCTACTCCGTTCTACGAGCATGCTACAATAGTGGCAATGTCAAAAGTACGGAAAAAACTCATTATTGCCAATTGGAAGATGAACCCGCAAAGCGCGGCTGATGCAAAACGGCTTTTTGCTGAGGTAAAACAGATGGCGAGCAAACTTGCGAAGGTGCAGACAGTCATTGCACCGCCGTCAATATATCTTCCGATTCTCTCATCACTCTATCGTGGTCATCGTATTCTCCTTAGTGCACAAAATATGTTCTGGGAGGAGAAAGGTTCATATACAGGTGAGGTGAGTCCAAAAATGCTCAAAGACATCGGAGCAACGTATGTCATTTTGGGACACTCAGAGCGAAGGGCGCAGGGAGAGGACGACCAGGCGGTTAATCGAAAGGTGCTTGCCGCACTTAAGGCGGGCATTACACCAGTAGTGTGTGTCGGTGAGTCCGACCGTGATCATCGTGAGGGTACACATCTTACTTTCCTGCGAAGTCAGATCACGAAGGCACTCAAAGGGGTGAGCGAACGGCAACTCGTACGCATCGTTATCGCGTACGAACCAATCTGGGCAATCGGTAAAGGCGAGGGAGCTGCTATGCAGCCCGATGAATTACACGAAACCGTTCTCTTTATAAGGAAGATCATTACTGAGCTTTATAAGAAGCAGGTGGCGTTTCGGTTACCGGTTATCTATGGCGGATCAGTTGAGCCGGGGAATGTGGCCACGCTTCTCGCGGAAGGCGAGGTAGACGGGCTTCTGGTTGGTCATGCGAGCCTGTCGGCAAAGAGTTTTAATGAAATACTTAAATTTGCCCAAGGTGGCGTGAAGTGAAAACATGCAATGGATCGATAATGTAACAGACCTCTCCGGAAAACGCGTATTGCTCCGCGCTGATTACAATGCGCCAGTTGTGGATGGTCAGGTTGTTGACGCGTTTCGCGTGACCGTGTTGCTCCCGACGCTATTATTCTTGCGTGATGCGGGAGCAAAGGTCATTATACTCAGTCATTTTGGGCGTGATGCGCTTTCGATTGAACCAATATATCGCGAACTCAGAAAACACGTCCCGATAAGCTTTGTCGAAGACATTGTTGGCGATGTTGCTCGATCTGCCGTTGAGAGACTTGAAGATGGAGAGATATTGTTGCTTGAGAATGTGCGTCGTGACCCGCGTGAAGTTGATAACAATGACGACTTTGCGCGCGAACTCGCTTCTTTGGCAGACGTGTATGTGAACGACGCGTTTGCCGCGTCGCACCGTGAGCACGCGTCAATAATTGGAGTTCCTCGATATCTGCCACATTATGGCGGGCTGCGTTTGCGCGAGGAGATTGAGGCGCTCACACATTCTCTTCAACCGGAGGATGCATCAATCTTTATTCTTGGTGGCATAAAGTTTGAGACCAAGTTCCCGCTCATCGAAAAGTTCAGCCGAATCTACGACGAGGTCTTTGTCTGCGGCGCGCTTGCCAACAATTTTTTCCGTGCACAAGGTTTTGAGATCGGGGACTCACTCATTTCAGGTGCCGACGTTGATATGTCCGGTCTGGGTTCACTCCCGAATGTGTCACTCCCGATTGATGTTGTTGTCTCTGATAGTGGCAAGAACCAGATTCGACGTCTTGATGAGATAGAGAAAGGTGAGCGTATTCTTGACGCAGGTCCGGCGACCGCAGAGCTCCTTAGAGATAAGATTGCGCAGGCGCGATTTGTGCTTTGGAACGGACCGCTGGGTGAGTATGAGCACGGGTTTACAGAGGGTACTGATGCGCTGACGCACGCAATTGTTGAAAGCGACGCACGTTGTGTGATTGGGGGTGGTGACACAGTCGCGGCAGTTTCGCAGTTGGGGCTTCGTGACAAGTTTTCTTTTGTCTCAACAGGTGGTGGTGCAATGCTTGAATTTCTTCTTCATGGCACTCTGCCGGGGATAGAGGCGCTCGAAGATGGTCACTAGTGGCGGATTTGTCGCTTTTTGTTATAGTGAGTTTAGTAATAGAAACTACTTTGAGGAGGTGTGGTATGGGAGACCAGGAGAATTTCGGTGTCGGTGTGCCCTATCAACGGAAAGAGGAAAGCAACACAAAAAGCCGGCTTGTTGGCGCAATCGGTGCAGTGGTCATGATCTTTTTCGTTGCCTCTCTCCTTCTCGGTGTTCTCTAGGGTGTGTCGAGTTTTCTTTTGCACACATATCAAAACGGCGACTTCAGGTCGCCGTCTTTTTTGCAGAGATTAGAGTAGTGCGCGAATAGCGTCTCCAACCTTTGATATCTCTTCACTACTGTAAGGTGTTCCTTTCCATGGATGGAAACCATCACCTTTGTGTCGTGGGATGATATGCACGTGGGTGTGCATGATCTCTTGGAATGCGGTTGGCTCGTTATTCATGTACACATGTACCCCATCAGCCTCCATTGCCTCTTTCACTTTGGGCGCGAGGAGACGCACTGTCTTCATGAGGTGTACCCAGTCGTCTTCGGTGATATCGAGAACGTTTGTTGAGTGCACCTTTGGCACGACGAGTGTATGCCCAGGGTTGTTTGGGTTAATGTCGAGGAATGCGTACGTGTACTCATCCTCGTAAATCTTCTCGGAGGGCACATCGCCACGGATGATTTTGTCGAATAGGTCGTCCATATCAGTCGTATGCTGATTGTATGATAAAATGAGCCAAAATGACAACTAGTACTCAAGAAAATCGGGAGGAGAAAACAAAGGAATCGGATGCTCTTGACGTGTACCCGTCGCTCTTGAGGACACTACTCGCAAACCGCGGTATTGCGACCCGCGAGGAAGCGGAACATTTTTTACATCCCGATTATGGAAAACATCTTCACGACCCTTTTTTAATGAAAGATATGGGTCGCGCGGTTGATCGCATTCTCGTGGCAATGAAAAACAAAGAGATGATTGCGATATACAGCGATTTTGACTGCGATGGTATCCCCGGCGGCGTGGTGCTTCACGACTTTTTCAAAAAAGTCGAATACAAGAAGTTTACCAACTACATCCCACACCGACACGAAGAGGGGTACGGGCTTAATGCGTGTGCAATAGACAAACTTAATGAGCAAGGAGTCTCACTTATTATTACTGTTGATGTTGGGATCACTGATGTTGATGCGGTGGCGCATGCCAACGAACTTGGTATTGAGGTAATCATCACCGATCACCACCTCCCGGGCGATGAGTTGCCTGAGGCCTACGCAATCGTGAATGCCAAACAGGCGGATGACACCTACCCATTTGATGGGCTCTGTGGTGCGGGGGTTGCGTGGAAGCTGGTCACTGCGCTCATACAAAAAGGGGACAAACAATTCGGGGGTGAGTACTTTGCTATATCAGAAGGGTGGGAGAAATGGCTCCTTGATGTTGTAGGTATTGCAACTGTTGCCGACATGGTACCGCTCACGGGGGAGAATAGAGTGCTCGCACACTATGGTCTTATGGTGCTCAGGAAATCGCCTCGCCCTGGGCTTATGAAATTATTCCGAAAGATGTGGATGAAACAACACGAGATTACCGAAGATGATATTGGGTTCATGATCGCTCCGCGCATCAACGCGGCAAGCCGCATGGACCGACCGGATGAAGCGTTTCATTTACTTGCGACCCGCGATGAGGCAGAGGGTGGTATGTATGCAGAACATTTGCACAAGATCAATAATGAGCGAAAAGGGGTCGTTGCCGCGATGGTGCGCGAGATCAGGAAAGAAATTGCTGAGCGAGACTCACTTGGCGAGGTTATTGTGATGGGGAACCCAAAATGGAAGCCGTCGCTCCTCGGACTCGCCGCCAACTCGCTTGTAGATGAGCATGGAAAGACAGTGTGTCTCTGGGGAGAAGAAGGTGGTGGGGTGCTTAAAGGGTCATGTCGTTCAAACGGAGAGGTGAGTGTTGTCTCACTTATGAAGGCGGCAACACACTCGCTTATTGCTTTTGGCGGACACCACTTTTCCGGCGGTTTTTCAGTGACTCGTGAGTGTGTGCACGAACTTGAAGCAGTGCTTAACACAGCATACGAACAAGTGGAAACCCTCGAGAAAGAAGGGTCGATACAGGTTGATGCGACACTGACGCCCGCTGATGTGTCGTGGAGCACCTACCGGTTAATCAATCAACTTGCACCGTTTGGCGAAGGTAATCCAAAACCAATATTTCTGTTCGAAAATGTGCTAATTGAAAGTGTGCGACGTTTCGGGAAGACCATGAATCATCTTGAGGTGTGTCTCGCTGATAACGGAAGAGTTATTCCGGCGATTGCGTTTTTCCGCACTGAAGAAAGTTTCGAAGTCGATATTGCGCCGGGGAAGAATGTTAATGTGGTTGCGCACATTGAGCGCTCAACCTTTGGACGGTCTCCCGAACTCCGGCTTCGTATTGTGGACATTCGCTAGATTTGACATCCTGTGAAAGGATGTTACTATCTTTTCTAGAACAGCTGGCGTATCAAACAGACAAAGGGAGAAAAACCATGCTGAAATATGTTCTCTTTCTGGGAAGCTGGATTAAAAAGGTGTTCCTCGACGACTGCTACGTCCTTCATGTGAAAGCGTCGCACCAAGAAAAATCTTTTCAAACCTACTTCTTTCGGCATGAGTATCACATTTGCGGCGTCGCACTCACCGACCCGTCGCTTGCAAAACAGATTCTCGGCAATGGATTCGTGGAAGAGTTCACGGTCCCCTTGCCGTATGGAGTTGGTCTCTACCACGGCAAAAAAAGCAAGGTCGATGACTCGTATGCCTTCTTTGACGAGGAGGGTACTCAATGGAATGGGTTCGTTGTTCGTAAAAGAGTGTCGACCCTCAATTTCCGTCGCCTTCACATTTCCTGGCTCGCGCATTGTGCGCGAGCCGTTTCTTTTTCTTTGGTATACTTACACGAATGAAACACATCACGATCTATACCGACGGAGGTGCGCGAAATAACCCAGGGCCGGCTGGAGCCGGTGTTGTTATTGTGGGGGATGACGGGAAGGTTATTGAAGAGACCTCGCGGTTTCTTGGTGTGCAGACAAACAACTGGGCGGAGTATGAAGCGGTTATCCTTGGACTCCATACCGCGAAAGATCTCGGATTTGCAGAGGAAAAGATACTTTTTAAGCTTGATAGCCAACTCGTGGTCGAGCAGCTCAATGGTAACTACCGTATTAAGATGCCCACACTTCGCGATCAATACAACCGGATCCAAGAGATGCTCAAAGACATGCCACATGTTACCTTCACGCATATACCGCGCGCGGAGAACGCAGAAGCGGACCGACTCGCGAATGAAGCTATGGACCGCGGGGAGTAGCGGATCTTATGAAGTTTCTCCTCTACATAATCATCATCGGGTTTGGTATCGGAGTGCTCTGGCGCTCCTTTTTTGATCTTGGATTTGCATTTTCTTTCTTTGTGTTTTTTCTCGGAGGAGCTGTTGCACTCTCTTCGCTCGTCTCTCAGGAGCGCAGAAAAGTATTGCTTGTTAGTTTTGTCATTCTTGCGGTTGGGAGCGGGGTGTTGCGCATGGATATTGCTGAACTCAAGCGTGGAGGTATCGAGTTTGAATCACGTACGGGAAGTGAAGCAATACTCGAAGGGGTTGTTATTGATGAACCGGACCGGCGCGAGAATAATACCAACTACACAGTGGTTGTAGACCACATCTCTGAGACTCTCGTCCGTGAAAAGGTCCGCGTAGTTGCGGATTCGTACCCCGTGTTTCACTATGGCGACCGTGTGCGTCTTGAGGGTGAGCTTATGAAACCGGGTGGATTCACAACAGACGCCGGTCGGTACTTTAACTACGCAGCATATCTCTCAAAGGACGACATATTTTATGAAATGATATTCCCCGAGATATCCTTTGTATCAAGTGGGCATGGAAATATTATCAAGCGTCATCTTTTTAGTTTTAAACATTCATTTCTTGAGAGTATTGGCCGACTCATCCCAGACCCGGAGAGCTCGCTTCTTGGTGGGCTCGTCGTTGGTGCGAAGCAGTCACTCGGCGAGAAGCTGCAGCAAGACTTTCGTACCACCGGTATCATCCATATTGTGGTGCTCTCCGGCTACAACGTGACCATCGTTGCAGACGCGATCATGCGCGCACTTTCATTCTTTCCGTCTGCAATCGGGCTCATGCTTGGAGTGAGCGCGATCCCTCTCTTTGCGATCATGGTTGGTGGCTCGGCAACTATTGTGCGCGCGAGCATCATGGCGCTTTTTGTGATTCTTGCGCGCGCGACTGGGCGCACAAGCGACATGACCCGGGGGCTTTTCATCGCGGGGTTTCTCATGTTGCTTCACAACCCAAAGATCCTTATTCACGACGCGTCCTTTCAACTCTCGTTCCTTGCGACGCTTGGGCTCATCTGGCTTGCGCCGCTTCTTGAGGAGTGGCTTCACTTCGTGCCGAGTCGTTTGCAATTTCGCGAGTTTGCGACGGCGACTATTGCAACGCAAATATTTGTACTGCCACTTCTTCTCTACAAGGTCGGCGAGCTCTCGCTTGTCGCTTTGCCGGTAAACCTCCTTGTGCTGATTACGGTGCCAATTACCATGCTCTTCGGGTTTCTCGCGGGTGTTGTGGGGTTTGTGAGTCAATCTCTCGCGACACCGTTTGCGTTTCTTGCGCAGATCTTTCTTTCGTATCAGCTTGGTGTGGTCGATCTCTTCGCACGACTCCCCTTTGCATCACTGCATCTCGACACTTTCCCGTTGTGGCTTATGGTTGGTATCTACCTGCTTTATGGAGTCGTTCTCTTGATTCTCATTCGTTGGCGCAGACAAGAAGAAGAGAGTTTTACACGGATGTTGGTGGAATAGCGTTGGAGGTGTCAGGTATACTATATGTATATTCATTTAATACATACGATAAATAATATGCCAACACAAATAGTTGTATTCGGAGTTGCTGTTGCCGCTATTGCGGGAGCGGGGATGTATATGACACAGACGCGCATGGAGATCTGCCACCAGACCGGCTCTGAAGAACATCCATGGGAGATAATCAAAGTCAGTGAGAGGTCGTGGCCTGCGCACGAAGCGCACGGTGACAAGTACCCGGTTCCTGAAGCGGGGTGCGACGCTCTTGAAGATCCAGGAACTCCAGGAACTCCTGGTACCCCAGGAGGATCAAGCTAGATTCTCGAGAATAGAGATTAAAACCCTATTCACAAATGACGGACATCGATGTCCGTCATTTGTTTCTATAGAGTTCCAAATCGTCTTTCGACGACACTCCAGTTAAGGTTTTTGAGAAAGGCGTCGATGTACGCGCTTTTCTCGGCGGGGACATGGTCAACCATGAAGGCGTGCTCCCACATATCCATCGCGATGAGGACGGGGAGCCCGGCGAGCACACCAAGCTCGTGGTCAGAAACCCATGCGACATGTGGTGTTTCTCCTTTCGGGTCCCAGTAGAGGACAGTCCAGCCGATGCCGCGGCTCATACCAACTGCTTTGAAATGCTCAATGAATCCGTCAAAACTTCCGTACTTATCCGCAAGCGCCGATTTAAGTGCGCCATCTTCGAGTGTCTTTGCACCATCTTCAAGAGACTCAAAGTAGTATTCGTGCATGCGCATACCGTCGAATTCGAAGCTAAAGCGTCGGCGAAGCTCAGCAATCGTGTATGTATTTCCTTCTTTGTTTGCGACTTCCAGCTCATGGATTTTCTCGCGGATAAGGTTTGTGTGCTTCACGTATCCGCGGTAGAGCCCGAGGTGTACCTCGATCTGCTCAGCTGAGATTCCTTCGAGCGCTGGTAGGTTAAATGTTTGTTCTTGATACTCCATACGTAATGTGTGATTAGTTTTCTTTATTGTAGCAAAAGTTAAATGTTTGTTCTTGTATACTAAAAGTGTATGAAGTCTATACAGCTCTACTCACGCTCACTCGTTGTTCTGATATTCATTCTTTTCAACTTTTTTATTTGGTCTGCAACGCTTGCGGCAACAGATCGGGTGGGGGTGCTCACTGTTGCGTTCCTTGATGTTGGGCAAGGCGATGCAATATACATCGAAGCGCCAAATGGCAACCAAATGCTCGTTGATGGCGGGTCGAACACGGGGGTACTCCGTGAACTCTCACAAGTCATGCCGTGGGGCGACCGGTCAATCGATGTAGTTCTCGCAACACATCCCGACAAAGACCACATCGCCGGGCTGATTGAGGTGCTTTCGCGCTACGAAGTCTCTCAATATCTCCACTCGGGTGTATTCAACGACACAGCAGTATATGAAGAGCTGCAGAAGACCGTCTCAAGGAGCAATGTCACCGCGGCGCTTGCGCGCCGCGGACAGCGTGTTGTCCTCGACGAGGTGAGCGGGGTGTACGCTGACATACTTTTCCCTGACCGTGATGTCGCTCATCTTGAGACGAACTCTGGCTCGGTCATCATCCGTATTGTGTACGGCGAGACAGAGTTTATGCTCACCGGGGACGCACAGAAGACTATTGAGCGGTATCTTGTCTACCTCAACAGCAGGAGTTTGGAGAGCGACGTACTCAAAGCAGGACATCATGGTTCAAAAACATCGAGTGATGAGTCATTTGTACGCGCGGTTAGCCCGCAAGTTGCGGTCATCTCTGCTGGGGAGGATAATCGTTACGGACATCCGCATAAAGAAGTGATAGGTCTTTTCAATGCGCTTGGAATTGAAACTGTGAACACAGCGGATGTCGGAACAATTCTCTTTGAATCAGACGGCTTTTCAGTCACCAAAAGATAAACCCCGGCGCCTATGGCGCCGGGGTTTAGTCTCTACTTTCTGCTTTCCATCTTCAACTTTCTAAATTAGTCCTGCTTTCTTGAGGGTTTTGTATGCGCCGTTCTTGTTGATCGTGCGGATTCCTTTGGTTGATACTTTGACAGTCACTTTCTTATCAATCTCAGGGACGAAAATAGTCTTTTTCTGGAGGTTCACCTGGCGACGCTTTTTGCCGGTTGGGTTGAATTGGGTAGCACGAGTACGGTTGCTGTAGCCGCCAGCAACCTTAGAGGTCTTCTTTGTGATTGGACATTCTTTTGCCATGTTAGACCTTGTTATGAGCGGAGCGAATGAGAAGGTCTGACACCCCGTGAAATGTGTCGCCTTGGCGGCACACCTCCGCCACTACTGCGGAGGATTCCACTGGGGTGATCTTCACACCACCACTCAATCAAGTGCTACAGAATATACCAGTTTACTTCGTTTTATGCAAATCGCCATTTACGTACCACGGTAAAGACGATAAGCTATAGACTATATATGGAAACAGGAATTCTCTTCGCTATTATCATACTCATCCTCTCAGTGGTTATCCATGAGGTTGCACACGGGTACGCTGCGAACTCACTTGGTGATCCGACCGCGCGCGTTGCCGGCAGACTCACCCTTAACCCGCTGAAGCACATCGATCTCATGGGGTCGATCATTATTCCGGGGCTTTTGGTTCTCTCGAGTTCTCCGATTCTCTTTGGATGGGCAAAGCCGGTGCCGTACAATGCGTATAATTTGCGTAAGTACGCGTGGGCGCAGAAGTGGGGCGAAGCACTCGTGGCATTTGCTGGTCCCGGCGTGAATATCCTTATCGCACTTTTCTTTGGTGTCGTGGTACATATCGGGTCATTGTTCGGCTTCCTTACACCGGCGTTTATTGAGATAAGTACACTTGTTGTATTTATTAATATACTTCTGGCGACAATCAACCTCATCCCAATCCCACCACTTGACGGCTCAAAGGTGCTTGCGGCATTTCTACCGTCCTCTCTCGCGCAGGCATATGACCGCTTGCGCGTCACGCTTGAGTACAACGTATTCCTCGGATTTGGACTCATTCTTCTCTTTATCTATCTCTTTAGTGGTGTGTTCATACAGTTTGTCTACTCTCTTACACAACATATCGTTGGCATCTAGGAGATTATTAGAGGACGAGGAGTGTGTTTGGATACTGAGCAGATTCATTTGATTAATGGATACGGAAGAAGAGAACAAAACATCTGAAACGGAGCCTCAGCCCCGTCTTTTGTTGCATTTTTTAAGCGGGCATAGTACAGTAGTGTCCACACGCAACTGGCGTGTTTCTGTTTGAATTATGTCAACAATCAATCAACTTGCTCGAAAGGGACGAAAAAAGCCGGTCACCAAATCAAAAGCGGTGGCACTTACTCGTGGTTTCAATACACTTAAGAATCGTCCGGCATTCTACCCCTCACCATTCAAGCGTGGAGTCTGCACAAAGGTGACGACCAAGACGCCGCGTAAGCCGAACTCAGCTATCCGAAAGATTGCCCGCGTTCGTCTTACGAACGGTATGGAGGTAACCGCATACATCCCCGGTATGGGACACAACCTTCAGGAGCACTCAGTGGTGCTTCTGCGCGGTGGGCGCGTGAAAGACATTAACGTGCGCTACACGATTGTGCGCGGTAAGCTTGATGCGGAGGGGGTAGCAAACCGAAAGAAGAGCCGAAGCCGCTACGGTGCAAAACGAGAAAAATAATAACTATGCGACGACCACTCAAGAAAAAAGTAGAACTTCAGCCAGACTTCACGTATGACTCAGTGAAGGTAGCGAAGCTCATCAACTACATCATGGAACGCGGCAAGAAGAACACTGCACGCACGATTGTGTACAGAACGTTCGATGAGCTCAAGAAGAAGGGTGACCCGATCGAGATCTTCGAGACAGCGCTCCGCAATGTTGAGCCATCAGTTGAGGTGCGCTCGCGGCGTGTCGGTGGTGCAAACTACCAGGTGCCACGCGAGATTCGCGCAGAGCGACGTCTTGCGCTCGCAATGCGTTGGATCATTGCAGCTGCAAAGGCGCGTAAAGGCATGCCAATGCATAAGCGACTTGCCGAAGAGCTTATGCTCGCGTACGCAGGTGAAGGAGAGGCGGTAAAGCGCCGAGAGAATACACACAAGATGGCAGAGGCGAACAAGGCCTTTGCTCACTTCGCCTGGTAATTTTCAGGGTATCTTTAGTACAGAAGAATATCTTGCGAACTTTATAACTTTTAACTTTATAAACTGATTTTATGGCACGAGAATATCCACTAGAGAAAGTCCGCAACTTTGGTATTGTGGCGCACGTTGACGCGGGAAAGACGACGACGTCTGAGCGTATTTTATATTACACCGGGCAGAGCCATAAGATTGGTGAGGTACACGAAGGTGGAACCGTGACCGACTGGATGGAGCAGGAGCGTGAGCGTGGTATCACCATCACCGCAGCCGCAATCACGTGTTTCTGGACACCAACATACGACCGTCTTGGAGACGATGGTAAGGTAGTGGCAAGTGCCGAGAGTGACCCGACCAAACACCGATTCAATATTATCGACACCCCGGGACACATCGACTTTACCTCAGAGGTGCAGCGCTCTATGCGCGTGCTCGACGGTGCAGTTGTTGTTTTTGACGGTGTTGCCGGTGTTGAGCCACAGTCAGAGACCAACTGGCGCTACGCTGAAGACGCCTTGGTGCCACGACTCTGTTTTATTAATAAGCTTGATCGAACCGGAGCCAGCTTCGAGCGTTCATACGCGAGCATCCTTGAGCGTTTGAGTAAGGACGCGGTACGCATGCAGATTCCTATTGGGGAAGAAGAGATGCACAATGGTGTTATCGATCTCCTTACTCGAAAGGTATACCGATCAGAAGGGAATCTTGGAGAAGAGGTGATTATATCCGATGATATTCCTGAGAATCTTAAGGCTGATGTTGAGAAATATCGAGCCGAGCTTATTGAAAAGATCGTTGAGCAAGACGAAGTGGCGATGGAGAAGTATCTCGAAGGTGAAGAGCCAAGTCTCGAAGATCTCAAGAAGCTCCTTCGCAAAGGGGTAATCGCAAACGAGATCTTCCCCGTCTTTACCGGCTCAGCGCTTAAGAACAAAGGTGTGCAGAACATCCTTGACGCGGTGGTTGACTATCTCCCTTCACCACTTGATATGCCGCCGGCAAAAGGAGTAAAGCCGGGTACCGAAGAGGTCCTTGAGCGGAAAGCATCCGAGGATGAGCCATTCGCAGCGCTCGTCTTCAAGCTCCAGACCGACCCATTCGTCGGACAACTTTCATTCTTCCGTGTCTACTCCGGAGTGGTGAAGGCGGGAAGCACGGTGCTTAACGCGACAACCGGAAACAAAGAGCGTGTTGGTCGTATTGTGCGCCTTCAGGCAGATAAGCGTGAAGAGATAGGAGAGGTTCGCGCCGGCGAGATCGCTGCAGCGGTGGGAATGAAAGAGGCGAAGATTGGGCAAACACTCTGTGATCCGGCACACCCGATCGAGCTTGAGAAGATCGAGTTTCGTCTCCCTGTTATCTCAATGCGTATTGAGCCGAAGACAAAGGCAGACCAGGAGAAACTTGGTGTTGCACTTGCAAAACTCTCGGATGAGGATCCAACGTTCCGCGTTGAGAGTGATGACGAGACAGGAGACACCATCATTTCGGGTATGGGCGAGCTTCATCTTGATATTCTTGTTGACCGCATGAAGCGCGAGTTCGGTGTTGAGGCAAACACCGGTAAACCACAGGTGGCTTACCGTGAGACAATCAATGGAAGTGCCGAGGCAGAGAATAAATATGTAAAACAATCGGGAGGTCGTGGTCAGTACGGACACACCAAGATCCGCATCAAGCCACTAGCACCACTACCGGAGGACGAGAAAGAACTCGAGAAATATCTCCGCACAGTTGACCGTGAGGACCATTTTGAGTTCGTCAACTCTATTAAGGGGGGTATCATCCCGAACGAGTTCATCCCTGCGGTCAAGAAGGGAGTGAAAGAAGCAATGGAGCGCGGTATTGTTGCCGGCTACCCAATGGTGGACGTGTCGGTGGAGCTCTTCGATGGGTCATATCACGATGTCGACTCATCGGAGATTGCCTTTAAGATATCAGGATCCCAGGCGTTCCAAGATGCGGCGAAGCGTTCAAATCCGGTACTCCTCGAGCCGATTATGCGTGTTGAGATCGTTGTTCCTGAAAAATTCATGGGTGATATCAACGGGAACATCAGTTCAAAACGCGGGCAGGTAGAGAGTATGGAAGATCGTACTGGTGGGCTTAAGGTAATCCACGCCAAGGTGCCGCTTTCAGAGATGTTTGGCTACACCACCACCCTTCGCTCAATGACCGAAGGTCGCGGGAATATGGTCATGGAATTTGACTCATACATGGCTGTTCCGCAGAATGTCGCACAAGACATTATTGCGACGCGTAGTTAAAAGAGTATTATATAAGCCACAAAAAACACCAACCTGCAGGTTGGTGTTTTTTCGCGATTATCTTACTTTCTAAAGTTAATGATTTTCAGCTTCTTTTTTCTTGACTTTCACACTAGCCCTCTGTAGTATGTTCGGTACGCATTAACGCGTGTTTTTTTGTGCGGGTTCTGCCCGTTCATTTATTAGTCATTGGTAGTTCTTGGAAATAAGTTATCGTTCTCGCGCGCTTACTTCTGGGAATTCCTAAGTCATTAAAAGAAAATTATCATGACAGATTTTGATCGTTCAAAACCGCACGTAAACGTGGGAACCATTGGTCACGTTGACCATGGAAAGACCACACTTACCGCTGCGATCCTCCACGTCCTCGATATGATGGGTGGAGACTACGGTGCAAACGTGAAAGCTGTTGAAGCTATCGACAGCGCACCTGAAGAGAAAGAACGTGGTATTACCATCGCGCTTTCTCACAATGAGTACTGGACACCAACGCGCCACTACGCGCACATTGACGCGCCAGGACACGCCGACTACATCAAGAACATGATCACCGGTGCCGCACAGATGGACGGCGCAGTGTTGGTGGTTGCCGCTTCAGACGGTGTGATGCCACAGACACGTGAGCACATCCTTCTTGCAAAGCAGGTTGGTGTTCCGAAGATCATCGTCTTCCTTAATAAGGTAGACCAGGTTGATGACCAGGATCTTGTTGATCTCGTGGAGGAGGAAGTTCGTGAACTTCTCACCAAGTACGAGTTTGACGGAGAGAACGCCCCTGTTATTCGCGGATCAGGTCTCAAAGCACTTGAGGCATCATCAGCTGATGATGAGTGGGCAAAGAAGGCTGAAGAGCTTATTAAGGCGATGGATGAGTACTTCCCGCTTCCTGAGCGAGAGACCGACAAACCATTCCTTATGCCGATCGAGGACATCTTCTCAATCGAAGGTCGCGGTACTGTTGTTACCGGACGTATCGAGCGAGGAATTATCAAGGTTGGTGAAGAAGTTGAGATTGTTGGAATCAAAGACACCGTCAAGACCACAATCACCGGAGTTGAGATGTTCAACAAGCAGCTTCAGGAAGGGCAGGCGGGCGACAACGCAGGACTCTTGGTTCGCGGTATCAAGAAAGAAGATATCCACCGTGGTCAGGTACTTGCAGCGCCAGGCTCAATCACTCCTCACACTGAGTTTGAAGCAGAGGTGTACATTCTCAGCAAAGACGAAGGTGGACGACATACACCATTCTTTACTGGCTACAAGCCGCAGTTCTACATGCGAACTACTGACGTTACCGGAGAGGTGACCCTCGCTGAAGGAACAGAGATGGTGATGCCAGGTGACACGGTTACCTTCAAGGTAAAGCTTGTTGGGCCGATTGCACTCGAAGACCAACAGCGTTTCGCTATCCGTGAAGGAGGACGAACCGTTGGTGCTGGAGTCGTCACCAAGGTTGTTGCCTAAGCAACACAAACGACACTCTGTGCTACACTGGTAGTTACACGCGTGTCATCCAAAAGAGAAAAAAGAACCATGACAACTAAAGAGACAAAAGAAAAAACGACAAAGAAAGCGTCTGCAAAAAAGAAATCGCCGGAAGCTTCCGGCGGCATCGAACGCCTTCGTATCCGGGTTCGCGCCTACGAGCACAAACTCCTTGATACATCGGTGAAGCAGATCATCGATACCGCGATGCGCTACGACGCTGAGGTTGTGGGACCGGTGCCGCTTCCGACTGAAAAGAAGCGCTACACGGTAAATCGGTCTACGTTCGTACATAAGGACGCGCGAGAACAATTCGAGATGCGGGTCCATAAGCGGATGATCGACATACTCAACCCCAACCAGAAGGTCATCGAGTCGTTGACCAACCTATCTTTACCTTCAGGTGTCTCGATTGAGGTGAAGATGATGTAGTCTCTGGTTATCAGAAACACAACAAAAAACCGCCTATATAGGCGGTTTTTTGTTGTGTCAGCACCAGTGCCACATTAGATAAATTTTATGGAGAATCAGAATACTTAGAACGTTTAACCTCCAAGTGAGGTGCGGGCGCTCTACTTGCATTATTATTCCACTCCTGTATACTCTCCCTGTACCCAATTTTGGGTAGCTATGTCCGCCTCGCGGACCAATGGCAGATATTCCGCACATGGAACTCTGTCCATTGCGGATTTTTTCGTAACAATGAAATTCATTCTTGGAACAAAGCAATACATGACGCAAGTCTTTGATGAGACTGGTGCTGTGTCGCCGGCAACCGTCCTCAAGGCGGGTCCTGTGACCGTGACTCAGGTAAAGACGACCGAGAAAGACGGATACCAAGCGGTGCAGGTTGGCTTTGGTGAGAAGCACGAAAAGAATGTTGCGAGTGCACAGAAGGGGCATTTCAAAGATCTTGGCATGTTTCGTACGCTCAAAGAGTTCAAAACTGATGAGGAATTCAATCGTGGAGATGTCGTCGATGTCTCAAAGTTTGAGGTGGGAGATGTTGTTGAGGTTTCAGCTGTCTCAAAAGGTAAAGGGTTCCAGGGTGTGGTGAAGCGCCATGGTTTTGCCGGCGGTCGTCGTTCGCATGGTAACAAACACCACGAGCGAACTCCGGGTTCAATTGGAGCACAGGGTCCGCAGCGTGTGCTTAAAGGGCTTCGTATGGCAGGGCGTATGGGTGCTGACCGGGTAACGGTCAAGAACCTTAAAGTGCTTCAGGTCGACACGCAGAACAATCAGATCGTGCTTAAGGGCGCGGTACCCGGACACCGAGGAACCCTCGTTGAGATTCGTGTAAAGTAATTTTTATAGTATGGACGCAAAAGTATACAACCAAGAAGGAAAAGAGGTTCGCACCATCTCGCTCCCCGAGCAGGTCTTTGGACTTCCGTGGAATGCTGATCTCGTGCATCAGGTCGTTGTTGCGATCGAGGCAAACGCACGCACGCCCGTAGCTCACACGAAAGATCGCGGCGAAGTGCGCGGTGGCGGTAAAAAGCCATGGCGCCAGAAGGGCACCGGTCGCGCGCGTCACGGCTCAAGCCGTTCACCACTCTGGCGCGGTGGCGGTGTTACTTTTGGTCCGCGAAACGACAAGGACTACTCAAAGAAGATAAATAAGAAAATGCGCACCAAGGCGCTCTATACTGCGCTTTCACAGAAACTTCGTGATGGGGAGCTTCTCTTTGTTGATTCATTTGCGTTTGATGCGCCAAAGACCGCTGAGGCAAAGAAAACACTTGGTGCATTGTCACAGGTTGCAGGATTTGATACGCTCACCTCAAAGAAGCGCAATAGTGCTCTTGTGGTGACCGCTGATAAGGACCCTGTGGTTGAGAGGAGTTTTAATAACTTCGGCAACATGGAGGTTGGCGAGGTACGCAATCTTAATGCGCGTGACGTGTTGGCAACCAAGTATGTCATCTTCGCGAATCCATCTGAGGCACTTTCATTCCTTGAGAGCAAGGGAGCGACACGCAAAGAAGAAGTGATAGTAAACGAGTAATATGGCATTATTTCGAATAAAAAAAGACGGTGAGGAGAACGCGGCAGAAGCGGTAGCTCCGGCAGTAGAGAAGAAAACGCCGAAAGCGGAAAAGAAGGTCGACACCAAGGCTACGCCAGTTATCACACGAGACACCGCATCGATACTTACTCGTCCGCGAATCACCGAAAAAGCTACGCTCAATGCCGAGGAAGGAGTATATGTTTTCGATGTCTCCCCTCGTGCGACCAAGCACGACATTATTGAGGCGATTCAAACACTCTACAAGGTGACGCCACGGAAGATCAACATCACGAGAGTTCCGTCAAAGCGCGTGCGTGTGCGTGGATCTCGCAATCTCTTTGGAACAAAATCCGGAGGGAAGAAAGCGTACGTCTACCTTAAGAAAGGTGACACGATCAGTATCGCATAAACCAATATGAAATCATTTAAACCAATAACACCAGGACGGCGCGGCATGACACAGGTGAGTCTCAAGAAACTCACTCGATCAAAGCCACTCAAGAAACTCACAAAAGGCGGCAAGCGCTCAGTTGGTCGCAACAGTGCAGGACGAATCACAACCCGACACAAAGGTGGCGGTCATAAGCGGCGTTTTCGTGATGTTGATTTTCTCTACAATAAACGCAACATCCCGGCGCGCGTTGAGACGATTGAGTACGACCCAAATCGTTCAGGCTTCATCGGGATCATTCTCTTTGCAGACGGCGAGCGGCGTTATGTCCTATTGCCACAGTCCATTGAGGTAGGGGACACGATCACAATCGCTGATCGAGCGCCAATTAAGCCGGGCAACCGTATGCGTATGAAGCATATCCCGGTTGGTACCTTTGTATACAATATAGAGATAAAACCTGAAGGGGGTGCAAAACTCGCCCGCTCAGCAGGAAACTACGCGGAGGTCATTGGACTTGACGCGGGCTATACGCTCCTTAAGATGCCGTCAAGTGAGGTGCGCAAAGTGTCGGCCGAGGCATGGGCATCGATTGGAGAAGTCTCAAACGAGGAACACAAACTCACCAATATCGGAAAAGCGGGACGAAACCGCTGGCTCGGTAAGCGCCCAACGGTCCGTGGTTCAGCAATGAACCCAGTTGATCACCCACATGGTGGTGGTGAAGGAAAGGCAGGACGCGGCCGTCGTCGCGCAGTGAGCAAGTGGGGCAAGCCGACCGGAAAAGGTCAGAAGACTCGCACGCCAAAGAAATATTCAAACACACTCATCGTTCGCCGGAGAAAAGTTGGCAAAAAGCGATAGAACAGAAACACCCCACTCCCACGAGCGGGGTGTTTTGATTTTCTTGTTAATTCGTGCTTTTGTTAAATCAGATAATCACTATACAAGAAGGTGGCGATTATGTGGATCGGCAATATAACTGAATCCTTTTCGTGTCAGGGGGGTGGTTTTGATCATGAAATTCATCCTGTTGAGAGTTTTATATCTCAGCGAGTCGTCTTCCACAGTGTCCGGGAATACCCCGAGGGGAACAAGGTCAGAGTGGATGTATGTGTAACAAAAGGGGTGCGGCGGCTCCGAACCCTCCAAATATCGGGTGAAAATGGTTGGATTCCAGTGAGGTTTGAGGATGGGCCACGTACCTATGTGTACACAAAATAAGGGCGGCGTTACAGATAAGAGAGCGCCGTCCTTTAAATTTGACATTAGAACCTATTTCGGCTACTATACCCTGCAAGCTCGAAGAGGGCTTATTATTTTGGCTTTACATATTTTATGGCACGATCCATTAAGAAAGGACCATACGTCGAGCCTCGACTTATGCGAAAGATCGAGGGTAAGAAACCGGCAGAAGCGGGGATTATTAAGACGTGGGCGCGCCGTAGCCAGATTTCTCCCGAGATGGTCGGCTTCACTTTTGGAGTCCACAATGGTCGTGATCATGTTGAAGTATTTGTAACTGATGAGATGGTTGGTCACCGACTTGGTGAGTTTTCACCAACCAAGAAGTTCCACCGACATGGCGGTAAGATGCAGAAGGAGCTTGAACAGAAGAAGAAGGATGCCGAAATCGCAGCAGCAAAGGCAGCAAAGGCATCTGATAAGTAGTATTTATTCAATCATGAAAGCGTTTTTAAAGAATTACCGACAGTCACCACGCAAGGTTCGCCTCGTTGCTGATCTTGTTCGTGGAAAGAGTGTTCTGCGCGCACTTACGGCACTTTCATTCCTTGAAAAAAAGTCGGCACTTCCGATGAAAAAATTGATCGAGTCAGCTGTCTCAAACGCTGAACAACAAGGTGTAAAACGCGAAGAGCTCAAGGTGTCTGAGATCAAAGTTGACGAAGGGCTCTCATTTGTTCGTTTCCGAGCGCGTGCACGTGGTCGCGCAGCGCCAATCAAAAAACGTTCAAGTCACATCCACGTGGCACTAGGAAAAGTAGAAAAATAACATGACACACACTGTACATCCATACGCACACCGCCTCGGCATCCTTCGTGATTGGAAATCACGATGGTTCTCAACAAACCCGCGTGCATACCGTGAGGGTGTTAAGATCGATACCACCATCCGCGACTTTTTGATAAAGCGACTTCGCGGCATGTATGTAAGCGGTGTTGAGATTGAGCGCAATCAGAATGTGCTTAAGGTCATCATCAAGACCTCTCGCCCAGGTATTGTTATTGGTCGCAGTGGTGAAGGCAGCACCAAGATTAAAAGCGAGATCGAGAAAGTGGTACGAAAGACCGGTGTCGAGGAACTTCCTGAGATCAACCTTAGTATTGAAGAGGTTCGCACACCTGAGTCCGATGCGGCAATCGTTTCGCAGATGATTGCGGAAGGTCTTGAGAAGCGCATGCCGTTTCGTCGCGTCCTTAAGCAGACCGCAGAGAAGGTCATGGCAAACCGTGACGTTAAAGGGGTGCGCATCGCGGTATCAGGACGCCTTGGTGGTGCAGAGATGTCGCGCCGCGAGGAGGTGAAAAAAGGACGTGTGCCACTTCAGACATTTCGTGCGGATATTGATTTTGCGCGCGAAAAGGCGTATCTTCCGTATGGGGTTATCGGCATCAAAGTGTGGATCTACCGTGGTGAGGTGTTTGAGAATGATAAGTAAACACGTATGCTATTTCCGAAGAAAGTAAAATTCAGAAAGTGGCAGACCGGACGCACCAACAAAGATAAGGTGCACGCGGCAGCACGCGGAACAAGAGTCTCTTTTGGCTCACACGGGCTTAAGGCAACCACTGGCGCGCGAGTGACTTCAAATCAGATTGAGGCAGCGCGTCGCGTGATTAGCCGTTCACTCGGCAAGACTGGCAAGACATGGATCCGCATCTTCCCTGATCGACCGTTTACACGAAAAGCTGCCGAAGTGGGTATGGGTAAAGGTAAAGGAGATCCGCAAGGATATGTTGCTGAAGTCCGTCCGGGGCGTATTGTCTTCGAGATTGACGGAGTAAGCGATGTTGTCGCTCGTGAAGCGCTCCGCAAGGCTGGCGCAAAGCTCCCGCTTAAGAGCAAGGTGGCAACTCGAGAAGGATAATAATATGACGGAGATTAAGAAAAAAACAGACAAGGACTTGATAAAGACGCTTAACGAGAAGCGTGAATCTTTGCGCGCCTTTCGTTTTGGTATCTCAGGAAGCAAGACACGTAACGTCAAAGAGGGACGAAACACCCGCAAAGAGGTCGCACGCATCCTTACCGAGCTTAAGAGCCGAGGGTAAATAAACACGATATCATCATGGAATCGAAACAAACAAATCAGACCGAGAAGACAACCGAAAAGAGAGTTTTCAGTGGTGTGGTCGTGTCCAACAAAATGAAAGATACGGTGGTGGTTCAGGTGTCGCGTTACACCAAACATCCGAAGTATAAGAAGTTTATCAAGCGATCAAAGAAGTACATGGCGCACGATACAGGCAACACAAAGCAGATCGGTGAGAGAGTTTCCATACAAGAGACACGCCCGTATTCAAAGAATAAGTCATTTGTCGTCCTTAATGGCGAGACTAAGTCTGATTCATAATCTTTCTTCTTAATTTTAAATCCATGATTCAACCGCAAACAAAAGTAAAGATAACTGACAACTCGGGCGCAAAAATAGGCGTGGTATTCAAGGTGCTTGGCGGATCGAAGCGACGCTATGCGCGCATTGGTGACCTTGTGGTACTCTCAGTAAAGAGTGCTGAGCCGCGCAAGCAAGTGAAGAAGAAAGACGTTGTGCGTGGTATTGTGGTCCGCCAGAAACAGCCATTTCGACGCAAAGACGGTTCGTACATCCGGTTCGACGAGAACGCGGTGGTTATTGTAGAGAAGGAGAAGAAAGAACCAAAAGCAGGACGTATCTTCGGTCCGATCCCACGAGAGATTAGCGAGGCTGGATACCAGAAGATCGTCTCGCTCGCACCAGAAATTGTTTAGTGAAATCAATATGAAGATAAAGAAAGGAGACAAAGTACAAGTAATCGCAGGAAAGGACCGGGGAAAGACCGGTAAGGTGCTTCGTGCGCTCCCACGAGAGGACAAAGTGGTCGTTGAGGGGGTAAACGTGAAAAAGCGTCACCAGCGTCCAACGGCGCAGCGCCAGCAAGGACAAATCATCGACAAGACGCTCCCGGTCCATGTATCGAATGTTATGGTGCTTGACCCGAAAAGTGGAACACCAACCCGTATCGGAATCAAAAAAGTAGACGGCAAGTATACGCGTGTCGCGAAAAAGAGTAATACCACACTTGAATAAATAGTATGTCAGTAACAAAAGAAAGACAAAAGAACATCTTTTCAGAAATCAAGGAGCGTTTTGGATATACAAACGTGTTCCAATCGCCGCGTATTCAGAAAGTGGTCGTCTCAGTTGGTACCGGGTCACTCAAAGATAAGAATAAGGTCCAGGTGATCCAAGATCGTCTCATGAAGATCACAGGACAGAAGCCTTCAGCGCGACCGGCGAAGAAATCTATCGCAACCTTCAAACTTCGCGAGGGAGACATTGTCGGATACCAGGTAACACTCCGTGGTGCGCGCATGAACGATTTTCTGGATAAGCTTATTCACATCGCGCTTCCGCGCACCCGCGACTTCCGTGGCATCAAACGCTCAGCGCTCGATGAGATGGGCAACATCACCATCGGCATCAAGGAGCACACAATCTTCCCCGAGACACCGGACGAGGAGCTTCGCGATGTCTTTGGGTTCGCGGTGACGATCACCACCACCGCCCGCACGAAGGAAGAAGCAGCGGCACTCCTTGAGAATCTCGGCTTCCCACTTCAAAAAGAGGAGAGTTAAAGGGTAGAATTGACTTTGGACGGTCAGCCTGATACTATAGGCCGAGCGTCACAGAACGCTTTTTTAGTGAAGCACCGAGTCGCGACATCTCAGTCGGGACGACAATGCTGAACTAACCCCGTGAGATGTGTCGCGAAGCGACACGCTTCCGCCCTAAGGCGGAAGATTTCATCGGGGTCGGAGTATAGAATCACCGAACCCCAGTGAAATCCCGCACCGCAGGGCGCGGGTGCATCACCAAAGTGATGCATTTCACGGGGTGTAAGATCTAGTAAGCGCGCTATCGCTTGCGACTATATCTAAATATGGCAAAGAAATCAGTAATCGCACGATCAGAGAAGACACCGAAGTTCAAATCCCGCGTAGTACGGCGATGTTTTCGATGTGGCCGCGCACACGGCTACATGCGCGACTTCGACCTCTGTCGGGTTTGCTTCCGCGAACTCGCAAACGAAGGGAATATCCCCGGTATTAAGAAAGCATCATGGTAGGAGACCCAGTAGGAGATTTCATCATACGAATTAAAAACGCGTCTGCCGTTGGGAAAGATGTGGTCTCTGCGCCATACTCAAAGTTCCGCCAGGCGATTGCCGATGTGCTCAAGCAAAAAGGCTACCTTACATCAGTGGAAGCGAAAGGTAAGAGTGCACAGAAAGTGCTCGAGGTTGGGCTTCGTTACGACAAAGCCGGCAAGTCCGCACTTCACGGCATCAAGCGCGTATCACGCCCTGGCCGTCGTTTGTATGTTGGAGCAAATGAGATTAATCCGGTGAAATACGGAAAAGGGTCGCTTATCATCTCAACCCCGAAAGGAGTGCTTACTGACGAAGAAGCGCGCAAAGAGCGTGTTGGTGGAGAAGCACTCTTTAAGATCTGGTAGAAATTTACATATGTCACGTATTGGAAAACAGCCCGTCATCATTCCTGAGAAGACCGAAGTCAAGATTGTTGATGGTGTCGTCTCAGTAAAAGGACCACTCGGTGAGCTCTCGCGCCCTCTACACAAGGCGGTCTCGGTTGCTGTTAAGGAGGGTGAAGTGGTTGTCTCACCGGTAAATGATTCAAAAGCAGCGACTGCGCTCTGGGGTACTTTTGCATCACATATTAAGAACATGGTCGCCGGAGTGAATCAGCCATTTGAGAAGAAACTTATCCTTGAAGGAGTCGGGTATCGTGTCTCTCTTTCCGGCAAGAACCTCGAGCTTATTGTTGGTTTCTCACACCCGGTTATTCTTGAGGTTCCTGAAGGACTCACCGTAGTGGTTGAAAAGAATACAATCAGTGTCTCAGGTTCCGACAAAGAGAAAGTCGGTAAATTTGCAGCTGAGATCCGTGCGGTAAAGAAGCCGGAGCCATACAAAGGCAAGGGTATCCGCTATGAAGGTGAAGTCGTACGACGAAAACAAGGTAAGAAGACTGTCGGGTAATCCTGATCTAAAAAGATAGCTATGATTGGCAAAACAAAAAAAGAACAACGCGCTCGCAGACACTCACGCATCCGTGCGAAGGTGTCAGGAACCAGTGCGCGTCCACGACTTGCGGTGTTTCGCTCAAATACTCGCATCACTGCGCAGATTATTGACGATAGCGCGGGGAACACGCTTGTGTCTGTTTCTTCCGCGGGGAGCAAAGGCACACCTCGTGAGCGCGCTGAGGCTGCAGGTATGAGGGTCGCAGAGGAGGCAAAGAAAAAGGGTATCACCAGCGTTGTATTTGACCGCGGTGGGTTTCTTTATGCGGGAAGCATTAAAACGTTTGCGGATAGTGCCCGTGCCGGAGGTCTTGAGTTTTAATAGAGAGTAGTAATCGATATGACAAAAGAAACCGCAACAATAGAAAAAAACGATACCCAGGCGACATCCGGCGTTGATGTAAATCCTGCGAAGAATACCTTTAAGAAGAATCCGCGCAGGATCGTCCGTCGAGCAGATCGCGCACGTTCCGAGTTCATACAGAAGATCGTGTCAATTCGTCGAGTAGTCCGTGTTGTTGCTGGAGGTCGCCGCTTCAGCTTCTCGGTTACCATGGTGCTTGGCGACAAAAAAGGGCGTGTGGGTGTTGGTGTCGGAAAAGCAAGTGACACTGCGCTTGCGATCGAGAAGGCGACGCGCCAGGCAAAGCGAAACATGATCACCGTGCGTACCACCAAAGAGATGAGTATCCCTCATGATGTGTCCGCCAAGTATGGCGCATCACAGATTCAGATCATCCCGTCTCCCGGGCGTGGTTTGGTGGCGGGAAGTTCAGTGCGTACTGTACTTGAACTCGCCGGGATCAAAGATGTGACGGCGAAGATTTTCTCGCGAAGCAAGAACAAGCTTAATAATGCTCAAGCAGCAATTAAGGCATTACAAGATCTTCAGGCATAATCCAACCATCATGCAGCTTAACGAACTACAACCAAAGACAAAGCGACAGACCAAAAAGCGTGTCGGTCGTGGGGGGCTCCGTGGTAAAACATCGGGGCGTGGTATGAAGGGACAGACCGCGCGTGCAGGGCACTCTCTTCGACCAGAGATGCGCGACATCATCAAGAAGCTCCCCAAACTCCGTGGGCACGGCAAGAACCGAGGGCGCACCGTCAACAGCAGCGTGGTTAAACCAACACCGGTAAACCTCAGCACCATTAACGCGCTCTATAAGAGTGGTGAGCAGGTGACACCGGAGACACTTCACACACATGGTGTGATTACCCAGGCGGGTGGACGACTCCCTGTAGTAAAGATTCTCGCAAAGGGTGAGATCAGCAAGAAGGTATCAGTTTCTAAGTGTCTTTTCTCCGAGGCTGCGAAGGTGGCGATTGAGAAGGCGGGAGGATCGATTGCATAAAAATATGTTCGGAACACTTTTCAGTAAATTTTCTCTCGTAATCAAGGACAGCACACTTCGTAATCGTTTGCTGTTCATTGTGTTTGCGTTGGTAGTGTTCCGTCTCCTTGCCGCTATTCCTATCCCCGGTATTGACCTGGTACAGCTTCAGAACTTCTTCACAAACAACCAGTTCCTTGGTCTCCTCAATATCTTCTCAGGAGGTGGGCTTGCAAACCTCTCGATCGTAATGCTTGGTGTCGGTCCGTACATTACCGCCTCGATCATCATGCAACTCCTCACTATCATGTCGCCGAAGCTCAAGGCGCTATACCAAGAAGAAGGGGAAGCGGGGCGAAAGCGATTCCAGCAGTATTCACGCCTACTCACTCTTCCGCTTGCGCTCGTTCAAGCGTTCAGTTTTTATATTTTGCTTCAGCGTCAAGGTATCATCACCGACACAGATTTCTTTACCACTCTCACCAATGTCGCGGTCATTGCGGCTGGCTCGATCCTTCTGATGTGGATCGGTGAGCTTATCACTGAGTTCGGTATCGGAAACGGTGTCTCGCTCATTATCTTTGCGGGTATCGTCGCAAGTCTCCCGACAACCGTCAGTCAACTTATCTTTGCGTTTGACATCTCTCAGTTGCCACTTTACCTCGGATTCGTCCTCGTGGGCATCTTTATCACAGCGGGGGTTGTGGTAGTTACTGAAGCGGAGCGCCCTATCCCAATTACCTACGCGCGTCGTGTGCGCGGCATGAAGGTATACGGCGGCATGTCGACTTACCTCCCACTCCGAGTCAATCAAGCTGGTGTGATCCCAATCATCTTCGCACTTTCGTTTCTGCTCTTCCCGCAGATGGTTTTCAGTTTTCTCTCAAATCTTGGTATCGCGTATGTGAGTCCTGTTTCAGCCGCGATTGTGAATGGCCTCTCAAATCAGGCAATCTACGCAGGTATCTACTTCCTTCTTGTGTTTCTCTTTACTTACTTTTACACCGCAGTTACCTTTGATCCGGATCAGACTTCAAAGAATCTCCAGAAGAGCGGCGCATTCATTCCTGGTGTCCGTCCGGGTCGCATGACCTCGGAGTATCTCGCGAAGATCCTCACTCGCCTCACACTCGTTGGGGCCCTCTTCCTTGGCGGTATTGCGGTATTACCACTTGGTATGCAAGCAATCACCGGCATCACTGCGCTCGCAATCGGTGGTACCGCGCTTCTTATTGCAGTATCAGTGGTGATTGATCTAGTGAAGAAGGTTGATGCGCAGATCTCTATGCGCGAGTATTAAACCGTCAAAATCGGCAAATTACTTCGTCGGTTACGGAAAGAAATCTTTTTCTTGCCTCCCGTACTTTATCCGATTTTGACGGTTTACATGTATCTGCTTTTTCGTGTTTTAAGCGAGCAGGTTTAGCCTCTTCGTTCTTCATTCGATTTTGGCGATCCTAGTGGATTCTGTCGCATCCACTTTCAACTTTTAGCCATTACCCGTATACTGATTTCATGCAACCCAAAACAATTATCTTCTTTGGACCCTCAGGAGCTGGCAAGGGTACTCAGGCAGATGTGCTCAAAGCGCATATTGAGACTTCGTACCCACAGACACCAATGCTCTCTTTTGACGGTGGTGAAGAAATTCGCTCATTCATAAAAGAGCATCCGGGTGCAATAGCACAGCGTGCGGCAGGTATCATCAATGAGGGGAATCTCTTGCCATCTTTTATTCCAATTTGGCTTCTTTCGAGTTTTCTTATTGCGAACTATACAGGGAAAGAATTCCTCATGCTCGATGGGGTGCGCCTCCTGCCGGAATTTAAGATGCTTGAAGAAGCACTCGAATTCTTCGGTGCGCCACAGATGCACGCGATTATTCTCGATGTCCCTGAAGATATTTGCCGTGACCGTTTACGGAATCGCGGAAGAAAAGACGACCTTGACGACGAGTACGTTTCCAAACGTCTCACTTGGTATAGTACAGAAGTACTCCCGTCGATTGAGTATCTCCGCGAAAAGGATGGGTATTATGTCCATGATATCAATGGCGATCAGTCGGTCGAAGATGTGCAGAGAGACATCCGTGCCGCACTCAATATCGACTAACTTTTAATACAATCTAATAATCTAGAACCTAATCCCTAACACCTGGAAAATGATCGCTAACGAACAAGATAAAGAGAAACTTCGCGAATCGGGTCGCCGTCTGGCGACCGTGCTCCAAACACTTGCAAAGGCTGTAAGACCGGGCATGACTGTGCGTGAGCTCAACGATATGGCGGAAGAGATGATTCGCGAGCATGGCGATACGCCCGCATTTCTCGACTATAAGCCGCACGGTGTGTCCCGACCGTTCCCGGCAACGCTCTGTGTCGCAGTTAATGACACAGTGGTGCATGGCATTCCAACCGAGCGGAACACTGTGCTTCAAGACGGCGACATCGTCGGACTTGATACCGGGCTTATTCATGACGGCTACGCATCCGACAGTGGTATCACGGTACCTGTTGGTAATATCGATAAAGAGACACAGGAGCTCCTCCGAGTGACCCGCGAAGCGCTCTACGTAGGGATTGACGCGGCACGTGTCGGGAATACGACGGGCGACATCGGGCACGCAATACAGGAGTTCGTGCGCCCCTACGGCTACGGCATTGTCCGCGAGCTTTGCGGGCATGGTATTGGGAAGAGTGTTCACGAAGGGCCGCAGGTTCCAAACTACGGCAAAGCGGGCGAGGGAGAGGAGCTTAAAGAGGGTCTGGTGATTGCCATTGAGCCAATGCTTAACATGGGTGGCGCCGATGTTATCTTTGAAGATGACGATTACACGGTACGTACCGCCGATGGTTCGCGTAGTGCGCACTTTGAGCACTGCATCATCATCACCAAAGACGGCCCGGAAATACTCACGGAAGTCTAAAATATACGGACATGGGGTGTCTGTATATCTGCAAAAGTGAAAGCCGCGCTCAGAGAGCGCGGCTTGTGCGTTGTGCAGGGAGTCTTCAGATGCCCTTTTCTTCGAGACTGGTCCGTTCTTGACCGATGTCTGCGGAGCCCCCGCCGATGAATCCGCCACCACCTCCGGTGATGTCGCCACCCGACGGTTTGTGGATGATGATGGGTTTCCAACAGAGTTTTTTCATGACGTCCTCCATTAGTTCTCAAAGCAGAATTGCTACGATGATTCTGTAAAAACTATACCATAGAATAATCCGTTTTCCACTTTCAACTTTAAACTTTTGACTTTATACTTGTTCTTATGTCAAAACACAGCAAAGAGAGAACACTCGTTATTATCAAACCGGATGGCGTACAGCGCTCACTCATTGGAGAAGTTATTTCACGTTTTGAACGTGTCGGACTCAAAATGGTGGCGCTTAAGATGGCTGTTCCTGAGGCAGGTCAAGTAGAGGCGCACTATACTCTTGATCCATCGTGGCGCACAGTTACCGGCGAGAAAGCTATCGAGTCATACAAGAAGAAAGGGCTCACTCCACCTTCAGAAGACCCGCTTGAAGTCACTGCGAAGATACTTGAGAACCTCAAGAAGTACATGACCTCAGGGCCGGTCGTGCTCATGGTGCTCCAGGGAGCGCACGCAGCAGAGTTGGTACGCAAGATTGTTGGCTCGACGGAACCACTCTCGTCAGACGTTGGGACCATTCGCGGTGACTACGTCCTCGATTCATACCGCATGGCAGACGGCGATGGGCGTGCGGTGCGTAACATTGTGCATGCATCAGGCTCAGCTGAGGAGGCAGAGAATGAGATCAAGCACTGGTTTGTGGAGGGTGAGCTTATCAGCTACCGCCTCATTTCAGACGAGATCCTCTACGACGTTAATATTGATGGGATTTTAGAGTAGTCCCTGGAAGGCTTACATAAGCCAAAAATAAACGCCAGGCTGTGCCTGGCGTTTATTTTTGTGCACATTTGCACCTTCGCACGAGGAGAGTACAATATAGACAGGGGAGAAGAAAGTATTATCCACTTAGTTACTTATCCAGGGAGCTTAAAATGCATTAAGTATGTGCATGACACGGCACATCGCTGAGGGCACCCACGTGTACAACACTGGGTAAGTACTTTCATCCCCCTTAACAAAAAACCGCCTCGTGCGGTTTTTTGTTTTTGTTCTTCTCTTGAATACAGACACCAAGAGATCAATACAGTATCACTTTCAACTTTTGACTTTCAACTTTATACTTACTCTATGCACAAACATCCACTCTTCATACTCTGGTTCATGCTACTTGTGATGATCGCGGTGCTCCATGCGTCGGCAATTGAGTTCTATCTCTACTGGACGTACTCGTGGTTTGATACCATGATGCATTTCCTTGGCGGGCTTCTTGTTGGGCTCGCATCGCTCTGGCTTTTCTTTGAGTCTGGTTACATCTGCGTCGCACGTAGTCTGACCAAGACGCTCCTTGTTGCCGGAGGGGCGATTGTTATTGTTGGGGTCGGGTGGGAGGTGTTTGAAGTGCTTGCGGGGATCCCGATTGAGAACAATTATGTACTCGACACCACCACCGATCTTGCTATGGATGCACTCGGTACGATTTTCGCGGTAATATTTTTTACTACCATATATGGTAGTAACCAAAATGGAACAAAATATGGAACAAAATAAAGATACAGAAGTGAATAAAGCAGCGATCACGTTTTACGGCGGCGCCGGTGGCGTGACCGGGGCAAACTTTCTCTTTGAGTTTGAGGACGCGCGGATTCTCGTTGACTGTGGGTTCGTGCAAGGCGAGCAGTACTGTCACGATTGCAACTACGACCCGTTTCCGTATGATCCGGCATCAATCGACATACTCTTTGTGACGCACGCACACGCGGACCATATTGGGCGTATCCCTAAGCTTGTGCGCGACGGCTTCCGTGGGAAGATATACTCAACACCGGCAACGCGCGACTTGGCAAGGGTGATGTTCGAAGATGCGCTTACGATTCTTGCGCATGAGGCGCGTGAGCGAGGTAAGCCGATTATGTATGAGAGAGAAGACATCGACCGTGCGCTCAATCAGTGGGAAACAATCAGGTATCACGAAGAACAATCGTTTCCGCAAGGTTTCTCCGTAACCCTAAAGGATGCCGGGCACATCCTTGGCTCAGCAATACTTGAATTTGCTTACGACGGAAAGAAGATAGTCTTTACTGGAGATCTTGGCAACTCCCCATCACCACTTCTTCCGGACACAGAGAGTATTAAAGGAGCAACACACTTGGTGATGGAGAGTGTCTATGGTGACCGTAATCACGAAGGGAAAGATGATCGGGAGGGGCTCCTTGTAGAAGCTATTAAGGATACGATCTCTCGGAAAGGAACATTGCTCATTCCTGCATTCTCGCTTGATCGGACGCAGGTCCTTCTCTATTTTCTCAATAATCTTATTGAGGATGGGGTTGTACCTGAAATCCCTGTGTTTCTTGATTCGCCGCTTGCGATACGCGCGACGGATATATATACCCGTTATTCCGATGATTTTAAAGATGAGGTAAGAAAGGAAATTAGAGAAGGAGACAACATCTTCCAGTTTCCACTTTTTAAGAAGACACGCACTGTCCCCGAGTCAAGAGTCATTATGAAGACGCCGGGTCCGAAGATCATCATTGCCGGTTCGGGGATGTCGGTTGGGGGGCGTGTACTCGAGCATGAGAAGCACATTCTCTCTGACTCGAAGAACACGCTACTCTTCATTGGCTACCAGGGTGCCGGGACGCTTGGTAGACGACTCAGAGAGGGGGCAAAGGAGGTAACGATCTACGGTGATAAAGTTTTTGTGCGTGCCGAGGTGCGCGCTATCGACGGTTTTTCTGCGCACAAAGACTCCGACCACCTCATCGACTTTGTTGCTGACGCAAAAGACACACTCAAGCAGGCATTTGTCGTGATGGGGGAGCCAAAGGCGTCACTCTTTCTCACACAGCGTTTGCGTGATGAACTTGGCGTGAATGCCACCGTCCCTGAAAAGGGAAGTCGCGTTGAGCTCTTTTAGAATATAAAGAAAAACCGCCGCACCCTTGAGTGCGGCGGTTTCGGCTCATTCGCCGATGGCGACGAACGATGCTCCACGATTGAAGTAGACACGAGTAAGACCTCCTCCGAATAGATTTGGGCGTTTCTCTTGAATACCCTCACGGACTTTTTCGATAAGTTGCTTCGGTAGCGGAAGTAGGTGAGGGCCTGGCAAGTTTTCCTCGATCGCGCGCCTGACCATCTCCATCCCCAGATCTTGCTTTCTGTGCTCAAAGCCTGGGCAGGTGAGAAGATCGTGCTGATACCCAGGTTTGCGTTTAGCCTCCTGGTACTTCCGCTCCTCAAAAGGGCCCCACCAAAATTTTTCTTCGTCGATGGGTACATGAAGGGGTGTGAGTCCGTCATAGAACCCAGCATCTGAAACTTGATGGGTTTGATGTAAAAATTCGATATTGCCACAATGGGCACAGGGGAATCCGAGCATGGCACGTTCCTTTCCTTAACCTTGTGTGATGTCTGTGGATACCATACAAGGAAGTGGCAGGGGACGCAAGTATACAAAACCGCGGCGCAAAGCGCCGCGGTTTTTCTGATGACTGATGGCCGTTGACCAGTGACTCAGCCTTATTTTACCTGCTCAACGATGCGCGCAAAGCTCTCCGGTCGATCTTTGGCGATCTCTGCAAGCACTTTCCGGTCGAGTCCGACTTCCTTCTTCTTTAGTGTGTCGATAAATCTGCTGTATGAAAGATTACCGAGCGCACGCACTGCGGCATTGATGCGCACAGTCCAGAGCCGACGGAAGTCTCCCTTCTTGTCTTTTCGGTGGGCAAATGCGTGGTTACCTGCATGTGCGATTGCCTCGTACGCTTGCTTTTTCTTTGTTGAGCGTCCAAGACGGTAGCCCTTGGTCATCCCAAGAGTCTCTCGACGTCGCTTTAGTGTAGTTGTTCCTCCTTTTACTCGTGCCATATGTTATGAATTAGGGATGATGAATAAAGAATTATGCGTGTGGTAGAAAACGGTTGCGTACCTTTGCGGCAAGTTTAACTACAACACCGTTGCGTTTCTTTCTGCGCTGTTCACCTGTCGCTTTTGCATTGAAATGGTTCTGACCCGGCTTACGCCCAATGGTCTTGCCGGTCTTCGTTACCTTCAATCTCTTTGAATACGATTTGTTTGTTTTCATGATATTTATTTCTCCAAAGTCTCCGCGGTATCTTTTTTAACAATTTTACCGCGTTCAATCACTACAGTGAGTCCTTTGGGACTCTTCTTGATCTCATCGGCAACCTTGTATTCTTCGGTGATAAGGTTGAGGAATCGCTCGAGGCGTTCCTTGAGGAAATTAAAGTCCATGTACTTATAGCGTCCCCACAAAAACAGATCAATCTTCACTCGGTGGCCCTCAGAGAGCCACTTTGAGATACGGCGTGCCTTGAGATTCATGTCGTTCTCACCGGTACCAACCTTCACCTGCGCAGATTTGGTCTCAGTGACGTGAGACTTTGCTTTCATCTCGCGCTGCTTTTTCTTTAGCTCGTACTGGAATTTACCATAGTCCGTTATTTTTGCAACTGGCGGCTTGGCGTTCGGCGAGATCTCAATAAGGTCGAGTCCTGCCTCCTCGGCCTTCAAAATAGCCTCTTTGAGCGACAAAACACCTAAATTAGCGCCATCGGCGCCAACCACTCTGAGCTCTTTTGCTCGAATTCCTTGGTTTATTCGTACCTGTTTACTCAAATTGACCTATGTTTAAAGGTACCGCAGTATAACACACATTAGCCTTGTGTTTCAAGGTCTTTTCGGTAATCGACCTCAAAGATCTTCCATAGGGAGAGGAAGAACCCGGCAATGACCGGACCAATAATAATACCGGTAATTCCAAAGACAGAAAGACCACCAATTGTGGAGAGGAGAATGATTGCATCAGGAATCTTCACGTCTCTGCCTACGAGGAGTGGGCGTAGTATATTATCGACAAGACTAATGATAACAACACCACCAACAAGGACAACCGCTCCTTGCCACATAAAGCCTGAGAGCAGTAGGATGACACCAGCTGGTAGCCAGACAATACTCGGACCGATCGCCGGGATGATTGAGAGGAGTGTCATCACCACACCCCAGAGAAGCGCGCCATCAATGCCGGCAATCCAGAAGAGCGCACCACCGATAGCACCTTGGATGAGTGCAATCGCGAGTGTCCCTTTGAAGATGGAGCGTGTGATTCGCGCAAAGTTAGTGAAGAGAGCCTCCTCTCGTTCATTGCCAAGCGGGAGTGTGTGCTCGATTGCGCGACCAATTCTCGGTCCATCACGGAGCATAAAGAAGAGCAGGTAGAGCATAAGCAAGAAGCTTACCATCACACCAAAGGTCGCTTGCCCAAGTTCAAATGCTTCGCGCGCGAACCACGCGCTTACCACCTGAACAAACGACGAGAGTTTCTCTTTGACACCTTCCTCATCAAGGTAAACGCCATCAATCTTGTTCAACTGCTCAAGCGCTTGATTCACAATACTTGATCGAGACGCTTCAAAACTACCGGTTGCAAAACGGTCATAGGTGCTGATTGATTCTTCGACTACGAGCCCGCCAATAATCCAAAGAGGAACAAAGATAACAAGGATCACTGAAGAGATGGTGAGCAGTGAGGCGACCGTACGGTTCCGTACAAAGACCGCCCACCGGTGCTGTAGCGGATAAAAGACAATCGCGAGTACAATCGCCCAGAAGACGGGCATAATAAAATCGTTAATCAGCCAGATAAATGCACCGGTACCTAGAGCGAGTAAACCGAAGAAGAGCGTGTTCTGTACTGTTGAGAATCGAGTGAGCGTGTTTCGTGTCATTATCTATATAGTAGCAAGGTCCCTGCTTTTTATAAAGAAGTGTACACAGAGAAGACGGATAATTATGAGACATCGGACACTTTCGTCATCACAGGACAACACCAGGCCACCTTGTTGGCTTGGTGTTCTTGTGTTTGTTATACTGGTCGAGTAAAAAAGATCTCAAATATGTTTGATATACGAAAGATTCAAAAGGGGCTTGATTCTGGAGAAGCAGTGTTGATTGATGTTCGCACGGGTGATGAGCGTCTCAGTGACGGATATGCAGACGGTTCATTGCATCTCGACCTTGCTCGCCTAAACGGCGGCGTACTGCCGGAGTGTTCAAAGGACACCGATATATACGTATATTGTCGTAGCGGCGGCAGGGCAGGTATGGCATGTCAGCTTCTTGAAGCAGCAGGGTTTAGTAGTGTGAGTAATATCGGCGGCCTTCACGATTGGGTAGAGGCCGGTGGCAAAGTGGAGCGTCAGTAGCTTATAAAAAAGGAACCGCCCGGCGCAGCCGGGCGGGTACTTATTGCAAGGAGATTATGCGGTGCCTTCAACTTCAATCATGGCATCACGGATCGCTTCTTGTGGGTTCTTGCCACCCCAGATGACGAATTGGAATGCTGGGTAGAATCGCTCACATTCGGCCAGTGTTTCATTGAGCATATCCTTGATTTGCTCAGGACTCACTCTTTTCTGTCCTCGCATCGGAACGACGATCCGAAAGAGTGGAAGTCGATCTTCAGCCGAGATCGTAAAAGACCCGAGTAATGTCTTGTCGTTTGATATACCGACAAGCTCATACGCTTCTTTCATTCGATTGGGTTCGATGCGCATATCGAGCACGCAAAAGAAGGCAAGGAACTCCATTTGACCAATCCATGTGAATTGGACAGCGTAGTCGCACCACCTTCCTGGTACTTGAGTCGAGAGTTCATCTCCCCGTCGTTCGTGAGACCATTCCATAACAGAGACAACATCCTCAATGACATCGAGTACTTGTCCTACGTTTGGGTGGACGGAGGTTTCTTGGGCTTCTATGGTCATCACCTCTCTCCTTTCTTCTATTCAACGTTTTCTGCTCTTCAGCATACGACTTTCAAATACTTTGTAAAGTATGAAAATAAAGACCCGCACAGGTTTACTGCGCGGGTTTATTCTCGATGGTCCGTTTACCTCTGTCAGATTTTTTGAGTGCAAGCTTTGCTTCTTCGATGATACGCCATGCGGCGCCGATCGCACGCTTACTCTTGGCGAGAAGTTTCTCTGCTCTCTGTAAAGGTGTTTTCATGGAAGATCTCCTTCAGTGTGCCTATCAAGAAAGATAGAGTATTCAGGCAGGTACGTAAAGGAAAAAGAAAAGCCCCACTTAAAGCATGGGGCTTTTTGTGGGGCTATGCGCCGGCGAAATTACTGGATGTATTGCGCGGCGAGGAAGACTGCGAACATGATGACGGCGAGACCAGCGAGCATATCTCGGTTGGAGACGCGTTGCGCCTGGAAGCTTCGCATGGCGGCTTTCGAATCGAATTTCATGACCCGTGTCCTTTGTGTCTGGAATTGATCTTTACTAATAACAGTATAGCATATCTATATATTTTGTCAAGTAACACCCGTGCGGCCCAGAAGAGACAGGGTGAGTACCACCTTGCGCACCCCAGATTGTCTCGACGTCGTCTGATGGCTCTACCAATTCCGTCATAAACTCCTCGCTCTAGGTGCTCGACCTAGTACCTCGAGTTTTGATGTAGGGATCCATTACGAAGACTGTTCTCTGGTGAAGCAAAAACACCCCGTTTTAGCAAGGTATTTTTAATAGTATGGAGTTCATCGGGACCACTGGAAAACTTTAATTACCAATTTGGTACGAAGTGGTACAGAGTGGTATATATCGGTGTAATTAAAAATGAAGAAGCCCCGAGAGGAGTGGGACTCCTTCGGGACTTGTTAGGTGACCTTCTTCTTCGGGATGAAGAAGTAGCTGCTGGTCATGATTAGTATGCCAGGTATGAGCGTATAGAACGGTTCACCTGCGGCCATAAGGCAAAGAGTGAACCCGAGCCCTGGAAGCCACTTGGACCACCAGAACTTGTCGCCATCTTTTTTGACCCCGTAGGGGTAGATGGCAAAGAGTTCTTTGGTGAGTTGATAGGCAACGTAACCGAGGCATGCGTACCCCAGCAAAAGTAGCAGAACAGACATTTTCTTACTCCCTATTTTTACTGATCAAAATGTACTTATATACACGGAGTGTGTCAAGAGTACCAAAAAACCACCTGTACATATTGGTACAAAGCGGTCTGTTTTGGTCCATATTGGTATAAATGTGGAGATGGCGGAAATCGAATCCGCGTCCAAGAAAGGTCTCATAAATGATTCTACAGAGGGCTAGTTTGTCTTTTTGACCCAGATACAAGATCAGGATCTGTTTGAACGTGGTGTGTTTGAAACAAACAAAATCACATCACGTCGAGTCTCTTAGTTTCAGATGTGCGTCGAGGCAATCGCGCACCCTAGACCGATTGGGGTTACACCAGTGTCGTCATATCGGACGTCAAACGTACTGATGGTCGCTTAGGCTTGTGCGTAAGCGAACTGGAAGTTTTTCATCTGGAAAGGTGAAAGCATTCCAAGTGCAGATTTCTTTGCACGTATTGTGTTCCAGCTTTTTAAGCAGTTCTGGTCTGCTCCCTTGCACATAGATAAGATATCTTCATTGTCGAAGCCGATCATCCCCCGCCTTTGATCTCGCCGGAGCCAGATCAAAGGCGGGGAAGGACCGAAACAATCTATTATTGTTGTTTCAAGGTTCTCTCGATTGCTCGCTTGCTCTCTCGCTTCTTTATCACTTCGCGCTTGTCGTATTTCTTCTTTCCGCGCGCGATTGCAACCTTGAGCTTGAGCTTTCGTGCTTTACTATACACCGAAATGGGCACTATTGTCAACCCTTTCTGCGCCTCAACGTCTGCCAATTCACTGATTTCTTTTTTTGAGAGGAGCAAACGGCGAGAGCGCTCAGGATCATAATCTACCGGTGTGTTTGCCGGCTGAAAGGGCGGAATGGTCGCCCCCACTAAGAATACCTCTCCGCCGCGCACAAGGACGTGCGCACCCTCAAGTGAGCCTTGTTTTTTGCGGAGCGATTTGACTTCAAACCCAAGAAGCTCGATCCCTGCTTCGAAAGTTTCGAGGATTTCGAAGTTGAACGTTGCTTTTTTGTTCCTAATCAGATCTGCCATACTTCTTCCTGTTCATCTTACCTCATTTTAATGTATAATGGCACGACTATGGACCTCTTTGGAAAAAATCACAGCGGTAAGAAAAAAGCCGCAAAAAACACCGGACAAAATCCGAAGAAGGGTGAGAAGAAGCCTTCGTCCGAGATGCCAAAACTCCCTGAACGTCAGCAGTTCTGGGCGAACCTGCTCAGCACACTCCTCCTCCTCCTTATTTTGGTGAGCACATACTCATTCATTGTTGGTCGCGAAGAGGGGACCAAAAACATCCCTATCTCTGAGCTTGCGCGAGATATACAGGCAGGAGAAGTCTCTTCGATTGTGGTAAGTGGCGAGAGAGTGGTAGCCACGTATGTTGCCGAGGAGGGTGAGGAGCCTACTGAGAAAGAGTCGAAGAAAGAAGCTAATACCGCACTCACCGAGACGCTTGCCAACTATGGC
This sequence comes from Candidatus Paceibacterota bacterium, assembly GCA_026195275.1. Lineage (NCBI taxonomy): Bacteria > Bacillati > Minisyncoccota > Minisyncoccota bacterium. The sequence goes on along the minus strand of JAPHQU010000001.1, from coordinate 84,603 downwards.
GTCACTCACGATGAGTTGGGAGAGGTGAGTGTTGAAGTGAAAGACCCGAGTGGGTTTAAATTCTGGTTCTTTTCACTTGCGCCTTTCCTCATCCCAATATTCCTCATCGCATTCTTCATATGGTACCTCTCACGGCAGGTGAAAGGCGCCGGCATGCAAGCATTCTCATTCGGGCAATCAAAGGCGCGCATCATTGACCCGAATGACCAGAGCCAGAAAGTAACGTTTAAAGATGTTGCCGGTGCAAAGGAAGCGAAAGAAGAACTTGTTGAGATTGTTGATTTTCTTAAGAACCCAAAGAAGTTTATCGCGATTGGCGCGCAAATCCCGAAGGGGATTATCCTCATGGGTGCACCGGGAACCGGGAAGACCTTGCTCGCGCGCGCGGTCGCAGGTGAAGCTGGCGTGCCGTTCTTTTCGATCTCCGGTTCAGAGTTCGTCGAGATGTTCGTCGGCGTTGGAGCATCTCGTGTACGCGATCTCTTCAAGCTCGCGAAGCAGTCCGCCCCGGCGATCATCTTTGTCGACGAGATTGATGCAGTGGGGCGTGTGCGTGGCACAGGAGTCGGGGGTGGTAATGACGAGCGCGAGCAGACGCTCAACCAGATCCTTGTGGAGATGGATGGATTTGAGCCGAATGAAAAGGTGATCGTGATGGCGGCGACCAACCGCCCGGACGTCCTTGACCCTGCACTCCTTCGCCCGGGGCGATTTGACCGCCGGGTGACTGTTGACCTGCCGGACCGCTCTGACCGTGAAGCAATCCTCAAGATCCACGCGCGCAAGAAGCCACTCTACTCAGACGTTGACCTTACCGTGATCGCCGAGCGTACGCCTGGTTTCTCGGGGGCCGACCTCTACTCACTCATGAACGAAGGTGCGATTTTGGCGGCACGTGAGAATCGCAAGAAGGTGACTCAGTACGACCTCATTCGCGCAATCGAGAAGGTGATGCTCGGCCCAGAGCGCAAGAGTCATGTTTTGAATACAAAAGAAAAGGAGATCACCGCGTACCATGAAGCGGGGCACGCACTTGTCTCAAGCGTGTTGCCGTACGCTGACCCGGTACACAAGATCTCGATCATCTCGCGTGGTCGCGCTGCAGGCTACACACTCAAGCTCCCGTTTGATGAGCGGAGGATGCAGTCAAAGAAAGAGTTTCTCGATGATATAGCGACGACGCTTGGTGGGTACATCGCTGAGCAGATGGTTTTTGATGATGTGACGACTGGTCCATCGAATGACCTCCAGGTGCTCACTGCGCTCGCGCGCAACATGGTGACCAAATACGGTATGTCAGATAAGATCGGGCCGGTCGCGCTTGAGGGAGAGGGTGGTCGCGCGCTCATGGGCTCCGGTATCGACGGAAAAGAGTACTCCGAGAAGGTCTCAGCGGAGATCGATGCCGAGGTGCACAAAATAATTGACGATGCGTATAAGAAGGCAGAGGACATCCTCACCAAACACCGCGGTGCACTCGACGCGATCGCGCAGGAGCTCGTTAAGGTAGAGACGCTTGAACGCGATGAATTTGAAAAACTCCTCATCGCAAACGGCATCACCCCGAAGAAAAAAGAGGATATCGAACACAGCGAATAGGCAAACAAAAGAAAGGGCCAGCGGATGCTGGCCCTTTTACGTTGTCGCCGGCTAGGCAGCACTGAGCGTGCGGCGGAGATTGTCGAAGATGTTTTGCGGAGCTTCGCAAAAGATGAAATGGAAGCCTTCAACGACGTCCCGCCAAGCTTTCTTGGTCTCGCGGATCTCGTTGCGCCATGTTTCCCCAAAGGGAACCCCATATTTCCCGAGACGCCCGAATGCACGGATAGCGATGACTGGCGTCCAGCAAAGGTTGATGATGAAAGCGAGAAGCGGAAGGATGTAGATCACCAAAAAGATGACGAATCCGACGAGAGCCCCAAGAAGAGACCCAATGATCGAGTAGCTGGTCATAACCAACTTTGCGATTCGGTAAAGCATGTCATTTTCCTCGGTTCATTGGAACAAAACTGATGCCACTGTAGCACAGACGATGAGAGCTTCAAAGAAGTCCAACTTTACGGTATAGTTCTTGCATTCCGTCCTTAGCTCAGTTGGTTAGAGCACCAAGCTTATATCTTGGCGGTCCCAGGTTCAAATCCTGGAGGACGGACAAATGTTTGCAGTTCACTCGAATGTAGAGAATATATGAAATATATCTCCGCGGTCCCAGGTTCAAATCCTGGTACGCTCACAAATCTGAGATTATTACTTTATTTTGACCGAGTGAACCAATCCCACGAATGTTATATCCTGGCGGTCCTAGGTTTACCACAAGAGCACTTCTTGTTTACTCATTTGTAAGCTCATACTCCCGTCACTATAGCGCGCATGTCGTGTTATAAGAGGTATTGCTATATATAGAAATATGTGGTATTTTCACGACTAGATACACGCCAAAGAGAAAGGAAGACGCATGAACAGACACTTGATCTTCAAGACCTCCAAGGTGCTTATTGCGTGGATTGTCTTCGCAATCGGAGACATTAAAAACAAAAATATCGATGAGCTCCTTAAGGCTGACGTAGTGGGCATTCTCATGCTCTATGGAATGATTACCTCACTCCTCCTGGTCCTCTCGTTTGTGACATCGGTGCCATCACTTTGCGCGATCATGGTTGGTTTTTATCTCATGTCTGGCACGCTCTATGTTTTTATCAAAACGCCCTTGGTGTAATCCAAGGGCGTTTTCTTATTGTTATGCATATCGAGCCCGAGAGTATGCGAGTGGCTTTTTAGAGTCCTGTGTGATAGCCTGTCCGCAGAAACAGTCTGAAGGAGCCAGGTTATGTATATTCAAATTGGACCTCGGATTTCTCCCGTTGCGCCGATTCGGCATCTGGGACTTTCCGTGAAGTACGCCTCCATCCTGCTTTTACAGTGGGTGACATGGTTTATCCCCGCCATTGCGAATGTGTTTGATGAGGAAACAGGGGAGTATTACCAAGATGGCGCGGCGATGATTTTAATAGCATGGTTCGGATCGATGCTGGTTATGCCATGCGGACTCTATTTGGCGAACGGTCTCAGTTTGTCGTGGACTATGCTCGTCGGCGGCGTTATGCATCTCACCTTTGGTATCCTCTATTTTCTCCATGAGCGCTCGTGGAGAATGTAGGCACCAGAAGCGCCCGCAGCCAAAGCTGCGGGCGTATTTTTATTCAAAATGTGACGCTTCCACTTTTTCTTCGACGTGTCGTCTGAGGTCAGGGTGTTTTACGAGCGTTGGGTCGAGGTTAATAAGTTTCTCTGCTTCACTGCGCGCCGCCTCGACCATCTTTACATTCTTAATGGCTTCCATGCCAATGTCGGAGAGCCCCCACTGCTTCTTGCCATAGAGCTCTCCTGCGCCGCGCAGTGTAAGGTCAAACTCTGCCAGGTCGAAGCCGTTCTTTGCGGTTGCGAGTGCCCTAAGTCGCTCAACACTCTTTTTTGATTTGCTTTCCGAGAAAACAAAACAATGCGCCTGGTGGTTGCTGCGGATAACGCGGCCGCGCAGCTGGTGGAGCTGCGCGAGCCCGAAGCGCTCCGCACCTTCAATCACGATTACGGTCGCGTTCGGCACATTGACCCCAACCTCAACGACCGACGTCGCAACGAGGATATCAATATCACCCGCAGCAAACGCATTCATCACCTCTTCTTTCTTGGCGGGGGTGAGCTTGCTGTGGAGGATGCCGATCTCGTACTCAGGAAACACGTCTTTCTTTAATCGTGCTGCTTCCGCGGTCACCGACTTTGCGTTAAGCGCGAGCGCTTTCTTCGGATCCGGCTCGTCGATGCGCGGGCAGATGACGTACGCCTGGCGACCAGCTTCAAGCTCGGTGCGGATCTTCTCATAGGTTTTTGTGCGTCCGTCGGGGACCACAATCTCAGTCCTGATTGGTTTCCTGCCGTGTGGCATCTCGTCGAGGACGGTGAGGTCAAGGTCGCCATAGATAGTGAGCGCGAGCGTGCGCGGAATCGGGGTTGCGGTCATCGAGAGCAGGTGCGGCGCGCGGTCATCCTTGCGCGCAAGCGTCTGCCGCTGGATGGTACCGAAGCGGTGTTGCTCGTCGATAATGACGTACGCGAGGTTCTTGAACTCTACCGTCTTTTGGATGAGCGAATGTGTCCCAATAACGATCGGGATCTCACCATTCTTCACCCACTTAAGGAGTTGCGCGCGTGAGATCTCAGTCGCCTTACTTGGGTCGACCTTGGACGGGAACTTCTTACACCCGCTTGAAGTGATAAGCGCGATCGAGACCGGCATGTGGTTGAAGTACTCGATGAACGACTCGAAGTGCTGTTTGGCGAGGATCTCGGTCGGCACCATGTATGCTGTTTGGAGCGCGCCGAAGTCCTGCCCCTCGGGGCGCGAGGTGGTCACCGCGTAGACGGTGGTCGCGGCGACAGCAGTCTTTCCGGAGCCAACGTCTCCTTCAAGGAGGCGCGACATCGGGTGTTCTTTTTTGAAGTCCTCAGCGATTGAGTCAATCGCACTCTTTTGCGAGTCGGTCGGCTCAAACGGGAAACGCTCCACGAATTCCTTGATACGCGCTTCGTCGACGGTGACCCGGAGCGAGTGTTTCTCATTGTTCTCGTGTCGTTCTTGTTGCTTGAAGAGCTGGATGAAAAAGACCTCGTTAAACGCGAAGCGCTTACGCGCCGCCAAGCTATCTTTCTCAGATCTCGGCGTGTGTATCCATACGAGCGCAGTCGTGAGTGAAGGAAGATTGTAGCGCTTGAGGATCTCTTCCGGCACCGGGTCAGTAATCTGTTCGAGAATACCTCCTTCAAGTATCTTGCGCATGTTGTGGTAGAACCACTTGGAGGTTATTCCTTTGCTCTCGGGGTAGATTGCGTAGAAGTCTGATGCACCGTCTCCATTTGCAAAGAGTCCATGCGTCTCAACGGGAATCGCATCAATCCGCTCGATCTCCGGGTTGGCGATGTAGAGACTGTCTGTATCACCAGTGACTTTCCCAGTGAGCTTTACGTGTGTTGCGCCCTCATACATTTTCGCGATGTACGGCTGGTGGAACCATGTAATCTTGATTGAGCCGGATTCGTCACGAAACTGCGCTTCGGAGATGGGTGTGCGCAAGCGAAACGACTTCTTGGTTTTGAGCCCTGAGAGGGTGCCATAGAGGATCGCCGCGTCGTCTTTCTTGAGGTCTGAAACGCGCATGATCTCAGATACATTCTCGTAGCGAGAAGGGAGGTGGTAGAGGAGCGACTCAATAGTAGTGAGCCCAAGACACTTAAGCGCCTTCTTCTGTGTCTCAACCAGGCGAAAGTGTTTCTCAATCGAGTCAGTGAGTTGCATTATACCGTTGTATCAGGCGTAAGTTTTTCCGGTTCAGCGTTCTGAGGAAGAGTAATGTGAACCTCAGTACCTTCGCCTTCTTTGGAGTTAATCCAGATTCTTCCGCCGTGTTTCTCCACTATTTGTTTACTGATGTAGAGACCGAGTCCGGTTCCATCAGGCCGCACCTTAACAGCATTTTTGGCTCGGAAGAAGCGAGAGAATAGTTGTGGCACCTGTCTCTCTGGGATGCCTATACCGGTATCTACTATATCTATATATACTACCCCATCCCTTGTTCGAGAGATAATCTCAATCTTGTCGCCGGGCTCGGTATATTTCATAGCGTTGTCGACAAGGTTCTCAATTGCCGTCTTCAATTTCTCAGCATCGAGCATAATGTTTGGTAAGGGTTTCTCTTCATGAGTGTAGTTGAGCGTTATATTTTTATCTTTTGCTTGTTGCTCGAAACTCTTGTGTATACTGGAGAGAATCTCGTCAAGAGACTCTTCTTTAAACTCGTACTGAAACTTTCCTGACTCCATGCGCGATGTGTTGAGCAGGTTGTTAACAAGTTTGGTTATACGTTCGCTGCTCTGGTACCCCTTATCAAGCAGCTCTTTTTGCTCCTCATTTATCTCACCCGCCTCACCCGAGAGCACCATGTTGATTGCCCACTTAGCTGCGGAAAGAGGGGTGCGTAGCTCGTGTGCAGTTGTTGCAACAAACTCGGATTTCATGTGATCGATCTCCTGAAGGCGAAGGTTCGCTTCTTTGAGTTTCTCAGATAATTCCTGAAGCTCAAGTTTTCGTTTGGATTCTTTGAGTACACTTTTGATAATGATGGTCCCGACAATTATGACAAAAACGAGAATGCCGATATCGAAGACGATCCCCTCTGTGTTTTTCCGGAGAATAAGATTGGCGAAGATGCTTCCGCTGATGAGGAATACAAGAAGCTCGACCGTGAGGAGTTGGATGTTAAACAAATAGCTTTTGACGAGAGCGTATACAGATAGACCAACGTATACCGAAACAAGGACATTGCCGTAAGGCGGAATGGGGATACCGTACCACATGAGGTAGTTTGTTGTGCCCGCAACAAACCCACTTGTGATCCCTACCAGTATGATACTTGCTTGCTCACGGCGTAGCCCGGTTGAATCCATGAATTCACGGAAGAGAAGGAGGGTGCTGCCTGCAAGATATGCAAACCACAGGACAAGAAATGGAAGGAAGAGTATTCCCGGCGTTGGCCAGAACTTAAATGAGAGCGCCGGGGCGACTCCTTCTACAAAATATTGGGTAAAGTTTGCAACAAAGAATACAGAAAATACCGCAATGCCTACATATACAAACCTCTTCCACTTTTCGTACTGATCAAGAAAACGCAACGTGAAGATAAAGTAAAGCAACGGGATCCATATTGCGGCCGCCATGAGTGCGCGTGAGAAGAAGAGTGCCGAAGATGCGTCTGTACTGACCTGCCAGAGAAAATAAAAGCCGCTCCAAATAGCGACGCTCAGACAGAATAATGCAAATGATCGGTATACTTTAGAGTCGCGGTTCTTTCTAAGGATAAATACTCCTGATCCAAGAGATACAATGAAGTTTATGAGTGCTGAGATACTAAAGAAGGTCATGAGAACGCGCGTGGTGCACTATGCCCAGCTATTTTTTTGCAAGTACACCATGAATTTTATGAATGATCTTGTCCGTTGTGAAGTTCGCCTTAACAAGATAATCCTCAGCGCCAAGCTTCATGCTTTTCTGGACATCTTCTGGTTGGTCAAGGTTGGAGAGCATAATAACTGGGACTCCCTGGGTCTTTGGATTTCCCTTTATTTTTTGAAGAACTTCAAAACCGTCCATCTCAGGCAAGAGTATATCTAGGAGGACAATATCAACTGCCTCTTTCTCAAGGGTTGATAATCCTTCGGCTCCTGTCGGAGTTAGTAGCGATCTGAAACCATTATTCATCAGTTTCTTTTGAAGGATGCTACCAATGAAATTGTCATCCTCTATAATGAGGACCGTACTTGTTTCTTGTGGTTTTTCTTGGTTGTTGTCCATGTCTTATCGTTGCATTTTAACACACAACTTCACTAAAGGGCTATAGAATCGGTATGAATAAGGTAGCTCCTACGGCTAGCCGTTAGATGCGGAGACGGTAGGATTCGGTCACGAGTTACTAAATATTTTACCACGCTACGCTTGTAAAATACTAAGTACTCTCGACCCCGACTCGGCGACAATTTTGTTTCATAAAATCGTAGACCGCCTCCGTCTTTCGAATCCCGCCATCGCATCTATTGTCGACACATGAAAACAACCCCTCAATCGGGGTTGTCTTCATATGTTGCGGAGACGGTGGGATTCGAACCCACGGACCCTTTTACAGGTCACCTCGTTAGCAGTGAGGCGCTTTCGACCACTCAGCCACATCTCCAAGTTTCGCTATAGTACCACATTTTCGTGGCCTCAGTAAGCTCCACTCAACGCTTCATGAGAAGCCTCTATCCTAATGTGCGAGCGCCAAGCAACTGACTTTTTTCACCCCAGCGTCCTTGAGTGCTCGCTTCGCTTCGCGAAGTGTACTCCCTGTTGTGAGGACGTCATCAACGAGAACGATGTGTGCCCTGGCAATATTTTTGCTCGCATGCACGCGGAAAGAACCTTTAATGTTCTCTCTGCGCGCTCTTTGCGAGCGAAGTGACGTTTGTGGCTTGGTGTAGCGCACGCGCTTGAGGATATCAGTCTGCACCGCAATGCCATCGAGCCCTTGTAGCTCGCGTACGACGAGCTCGGCTTGGTTGTACCCGCGGGAAGCGCGCCGAAAGAAGGAGAGCGGAAGCGGGACAACAATAATCGGCGTGTCACTATCATATATATAGGAGTCCGCGAATTCCTCGAGGAGGAATTCGCGAAGTAGCTCACCGAAGAGCTTTGCCACGTATCGGTCATTTTTATATTTAAGACGCCAGACCATCTGTTTAATCAGCGGATCATGGTACGAGAAGAGTGCAGTTACGCCATGCGCTTCGATTGGGTTAAACCTCTCGGCGAGCGATGCTGGTGTGAGTGAGCGGATCTCTCGCTCAATCGCTGTCGGCGGAAATATAAGGTTGAACAATCTCTCGAAAAAGGAGTGCATCATGTATCTAGCATAACAGAGAATATTCCAGTTTTTTAAACCCTCCTCTTATTGTCATCCACTTTCAACTTTCAAGGTTTAACTTTATACTAAGTGTTATGGAAAACCCCCTACAGACAATCGTTCAGACGGCAACCTCTCTCTTTCAATCGTTGGTGCCCGGCAAGGACACGAAAAGCATCCTCGGTGTTGATGTTGGATCGTCTTCGATCAAAGTGGTACAGCTTAAGCGTAGACGAGGTACCGCAGTTTTAGAGACCTATGGTGAGCTCGCCCTCGGTCCTTATGCCGATATGGAGGTGGGTCGTGCGACAAACCTGTCGCCCGAGAAACTCGCTGAAGCACTCAAGGATATTATTGCGGAGGCGAACGTTACCGCAACTTCCTGCGGCGTTTCGATACCGTTTAGTGCGAGCCTTATTACCGTGATCACACTTCCGAAGGTGGATAAAGGACAACTCGCGAATATGATACCGATTGAAGCTCGTAAATATATCCCTGTCCCGATTTCTGAGGTAACGCTCGACTGGTTCGTTATCCCCGAAGAAGAGGAGCAGTATCTCTCGAGAGAAGAGGCAGAGCAGAGCGCGTCAGCTCAAGAGAAGGTCCAGGTACTCCTTGTTGCGATACATAAGGAGACACTCAATAAATATCAGCAGGTATTAAAGGATGTTGGGCTCGATGTCTCTTTTTACGAGATAGAGATCTTTAGTACCATTCGCGCGGTTCTCGGACAGGGGGTTGAGCCAGTCATGGTCATCGATATTGGTGCAGCATCCACCAAAGTGTACATCGTTGAGTTCGGTATCGTGAAGGTATCGCACCTCATTAACAAGGGGTCGCAAGATATTACCCTCGCGCTCTCGCGCTCGGACAGCACAAGTGTTATTAATGCAGAGAAAACAAAGCGTGAGGTTGGGCTATTGAATGACACTAACAATCCGCAGACGCGCAAAACTATTTTATTAACACTTGAATATATATTTTCACAAGCGAATAGGGTACTATTAAATTACCAGCGAAAGTATAATCGCAGTATTGGCAAAGTAATATTCACTGGAGGTGGTGCGGTACTGAAAGGATTGCAAGAAGAAGCAAAAAATCACTTTAGTACCGATGTCATCATCGCAGATCCGTTCGCAAAGACACAAACACCCGCATTCCTTGAAAACGTTTTGAAGCAGGTTGGGCCGGAGTTCGCTGTCGCGGTTGGTGCCGCACTTCGCAAACTCGAAGAGCTTAAATAATAGACCAATAAGGTACATTTATTACAGAGTATGGAGCCGAAATTCCGGACATCATTCATCCCCAAGAAGACTCTCGCCGCCGCAACGGTAGAGAAACGACGTGCCGGTTCGCTCGGCATCCTCTCTCTTCTTGCGCTAACCCTTGCGCTTGGTGCGGTAGTGCTCTCTGTTGGCACATTTCTCTACGCGCAGTTGCTTGATGCCAGTATTACCCGTAAGTCAGAGACTCTTACGCGTGCCCAGGCTGCGTTTGAGCCGGCACTTATCCGTGAGCTTGTTCGGCTTGATTCACGGATCAAGGAAGCAGAAGGCATTCTTGATGAACACTTGAGCCCCTCTGCATTTTTCGAAGAGCTCGAAGGGCTTACGCTCAAGAGTGTGCGTTTCAGTGAGTTCAGTCTAACGCGTATTGGCGAAGGGCGTATCAGTATCAGCATGAAGGGAGTGGCTGATGATTTCAGCGGGGTTGCACTTCAGGCTGACATCTTCGGGAAGAGCAGAATGATCCGTGAGCCGATATTCTCAAACCTAAACATCAATCAAGAAGGAAGAGCTGTCTTTAATGTAACGGCGATTCTTGACCCATCTGAGCTCGAGTACACCGAGCAGGTGGCCGCCGGATCACTAAACATAGAACAATAGTATGTTGCGCACAATCACACCAATCATACTCGTCGCTACCGCACTCGGACTTTTCTTTGGGTATGTGCGACCATCATACGAAGGTATCCAAAAGCTTCGGGTTGAAGAAGCGCAGTATGATGAGGCGTTGACTCAGTCGCGCGAGTTGCAAGACCTTCGTGACTCACTTCTTTCTCGGTATAACACCTTTTCTCAAAACGACCTCAACCGCCTTGAGAAGCTACTTCCTGACAATGTTGATAATGTGCGACTTATCCTTGATATCGATAGCATCGCGTCGAAATACAACATGCGCACACGTAATGTAACCGTCTCGGGCGCGGGCTCCGAGGCAACAAATATTATTGCAGCTGGCGCCGGTGCGACTGATTCTGTTGTGCTCAGTTTCTCAGTTGCGGCACGGTATGATGATTTTATCCGCTTCCTGAAAGACCTCGAATCCAGTCTGCGCATTGTCGATGTTGTCGGCTTGTCGTTCAAATCTGATGAGGGAGACGCATATACCTTTGGTGTAAGTTTACGAACATATTGGCTCAAATAATCATGATGGAACTTCTGCAAAAATATAAAACGCTCATCATTGTCTTAGTGCTTATTGTTATTGGTTTTGTCTTGTATTCACTATTTTTCACTAGTGGCAATGATGGTTCGGTGCTCGTATCTCAAAAACCTTCCGGTGCAGCCCGCGAGGGCAATGAGCTTCCTATACTTCTTGTGAACCTTAAGTCAATCAGACTCGATAAGGCACTCTTTGATGATGCTGCGTTTCAGAGTCTGACCGACTTTGGTCAAGAGTTGATTCCGCAGCCAACCGGAAGACCGAATCCGTTCGCACCGGTTGGTACAGGAGAGTAGCAAAAAGCACCAAAGATTCATGGATTCCGTCAGAGACCACACTCACACGGAATAAATAATAGACACAATGGATATGGTCGAGAGAATTACAAACAATAACCCAACACAGGTCACCAGGGTCGCGACCTGTCTCCAAACAGGATGGATCTACTAGGCGCGCTTGCAGAGCGCAACACAATATCATCCGGCGATGTTGCGGCGATTAATGCTGAAGCAGCGAAGACGGGCGAATCTATAGAGAGTGTGTTGGTGAAACGGGGGGTCGTCCCTGAGGACATCCTCAGTGTCAAAGGAGAGATATTAAACGTGCCAACCCGTGTCATTGGTGAAGAAAAAGTATCGTTTGAGGTACTCAAGTATATCCCTGAGGAATCAGCGATTCATTACAACTTTGTACCACTCGGTGTCGTTGACGGGGTGCTTGAGGTTGGAATCGTTGATCCGGACAATATTGAAGCGCTCGATGCCCTCAATTTTATATCTTCAAAAGTCAATCTGCCGTATAAAGTCTTTCTGATATCCGAGGCGGATCTGCAGAGGGTCCTTGGGATGTACCAAGGGCTTACTGGTGAGGTGGGTAAGGCGCTCTCTGAACTTGAAACTGAACTTGAAGCTGAGCCAACCGAGTCTTTGAGTATTGATGAGCAGGATATTTCCGGGGACATCGATGCGCCTGATGGTGTTGCGCATCTTGTGGAAGATGCGCCTGTTACCAAAATCGTCGCGACCATTGTTGGATATGCTGTTGATGGGAGTGCGTCAGATATTCACATTGAGCCGACCGAAGAAAAGATAAAAGTACGTTTTCGTACTGATGGCATGCTCAGCACCAGCCTTGTTCTTCCGCGAAAGGTACATCGAGCTGTTGTTGCGCGTATCAAGATCCTCTCCTCGATGAGTCTTGACGAGAGACGCAAGCCGCAAGACGGGCGCTTCTCTGCTACAGTCAATAAGCGCAAAGTAGACTTTCGTGTCTCAACATTTCCAACGTACTACGGTGAGAAGGTCGTGATGCGTATTCTTGATAAAGAAAAGGGCTTCTTGAAACTTGAAGATATTGGGTTCGGCGAACACAACTTCTCTATAGTAAAAGAAGCGATTAAGCGACCATACGGACTCATTCTTATTTCCGGCCCGACTGGATCAGGTAAATCAACTACTCTCTACTCGATACTCAATGAGCTTGACCGTGAATCAAAAAACGTACTCTCGCTCGAAGACCCGGTCGAGTACAACATGGAAGGAGTCTCGCAGTCGCAGGTGCGACCGGAGATCGGGTACACATTCGCGACAGGTCTGCGTACTACACTTCGTCAAGACCCGGACGTTATCATGGTCGGTGAGATTCGTGACAAAGAGACCGCACAACTCGCGGTGCAAGCCGCGCTCACCGGACACTTAGTGCTCTCAACGATTCACACGAACGACGCAGTCGGCGTAATCCCGCGCCTCATCGATATGGGTGTCGACCCGTACCTGATTGCGCCAACTTTAGTTATTGCAGTTGCACAGCGACTTACTCAAAGAATTTGCGAAGGTGCTGCTGACCCTGTTTTGGTTGATGGCAGCTTGAAACTAATGATCGAGAACCAGTTTAGTGATCTGCCAAAGTCTGAGCGGGCAAAGCTTCCCAAGATTGAGATGTTACACGAAGCAAAACCAACGAACACTTGTCCACAAGGAGTTCACGGACGTACCGCGGTGTTTGAGGTCCTTGAGATGAATAAAGATATCGAGCAAGTGATCCTCACCAACCCGGTCGAGACAGAGATATACAAGATTGCGCGCTCAAACGGTATGCTCACCATGAAGGAAGATGCTATTATTAAGTCAGCGCAAAAGATTGTCCCCTTCAAAGACGTGAATACACTTGGTGGCACTTTGCTTGAAGATGAAGAAGCGCCAGAGTCTCCGGTCGCGCCGGCGATGTCAGAACCGGCAGAGTCGCCACAGACGTAGCGCGCAAATATAATGATAACGAACATATAGAATGGAGTACGCATCAGAAATCAAGAATCTCATAGACACGCTCATGCAAGAGGGAGGTTCGGACCTGCACCTCTCGGCGGAGAACCACCCGACGATTCGTGTCTCAGGTGTGTTGACGCCGCTTACCACACGACCGGTACTCACTGCAGACGACACCCTCGGGTTGATCTCAGTGCTCATCAACGAGGAGGAGCGTGAGCGGTTCCTCAGAGACCAGGAGATCGATTTTTCATATGACTTTGAAGGCAAGGCGCGCCTTCGCTGTAACGGTTATTTTCAACGCGGTGCGGTGAGTATCGCGCTGCGCCTCATTCCAAAGGAGATCCGCACCCTCGAAGAGCTTAGTTTGCCGCCAGTCTTGATGGACTTCGCTCAGCGCGAGCAAGGTTTCTTCCTTGTGGTTGGTCCGGTGGGGCAAGGGAAGTCGACGACTCTCGCTTCACTCATTGAGCTTATCAATACACAACGGGCTGAGCATATTATTACGATCGAAGACCCGGTCGAGTACGTGTTTGAGCAAAAGAAAGCAATGATCGACCAGCGAGAGGTGCGGATCGATACCAAAGACTTCCAGACCGCGCTGCGCTCAAGCTTCAGACAAGACGTTGACGTTATCATGATCGGTGAGATGCGTGGCCCGGAGACCATGGCAGCAGCGGTTACCGCAGCCGAGACCGGACACTTGGTATTCTCAACACTTCACACAAACAACGCCGCGCAGACCATCGACCGCATCATAGATTCCTTTCCTCCCGGACAGCAGGAGCAGATTCGCATTCAGCTTTCCGTCTCGCTTGCGGGCATCTTCTCACAGCGGTTGGTACCCCGTATCTCTGGCGGGCTTATTCCTGCGTATGAACTCTTAATCAACAACAAAGCCGTTGCGAACCTTATCCGCGAGAGGCGGACCCATGAGATTAATACAGTTATCGAGACTGGTGCTGAAGAGGGCATGATCGACCTGAATCGTTCTCTTGCAGAACTGGTCAGACGCGGTGAAGTTAGTGTCGAGAACGCGTATACACGATCGCTCAGCCCGCAGATTTTAGAGAAATACCTATAATCCTATGCTTTTTACTTATCAAGTCATTGACCAAAGTGGAAAAACGTCGTCGGGGAGTATTGACGCGATTAATGTTGATGTTGCAATCAACTCTCTCCAGCGTCGTGGGCTGACTATCACTTCGATTAAGCCCGCAGGCGAGACGGGGGGAATCCTTGATAAAGAAATCACGATTTTTAACCCGATCTCAAACAAGGACGTCGTGATCCTCTCACGACAGATCGCAACTCTTTTTGAAGCGCAAGTCTCAGCGCTTCGGGTGTTTCGATTGCTTTCAGCAGAGACTCCAAATAAAAAACTTGGCGAGAAACTCGCTACCGTAGCTGACGACCTTCAGAGTGGTTCAACAATCTCAAATGCGTTTTCAAAACATCAAAAGATCTTTTCCCCATTCTATGTTGGCATGGTGCGTGCCGGTGAGGAGACTGGAAAGTTAGACAAGACATTTACCTTTCTTGCCGATTATCTCGACCGATCATATGAGGTTGGCAGGAAAGCACGCAACGCACTCATCTATCCGGCATTTGTGATCACGACGTTTGTTGCAGTGATGATCCTCATGCTTACGTTGGTCATTCCGCGTCTGACCGCCATTTTGCTTGAGTCAGGGCAGGACATCCCCTTTTACACAAAGGTGGTTATCGGCATGAGCACCTTCCTAGTCGACTACGGCGCGTTTCTGATCATCCTACTTTTAGTTGGTGCATTCTTCGTATGGCGATTCTTAGGAACGCGCCGCGGTAAATTGTCGCTCGCAGAGCTCCAACTTTCAGTACCGTATGTCGGAGACCTCTATCGAACACTCTTCCTCTCGCGAATTGCTGATAACTTCAGCACCATGCTCACCAGTGGTATTCAGATGGTGCGCGCAGTTGAGATTACCGCATCAGTGGTCAATAACCCGCTTTACGAAGACCTACTTTCCGACATCAATGAAAAAGTGAAAGGAGGTGTGCAACTCTCAGAAGCACTTCAAGAACACGAAGAATTCCCCGGCATCTTTGTGCAGATGGTCAAGGTGGGCGAGGAGACCGGCGAGCTTGGATCTATCCTTGAGACGCTAGCTAAATTCTACCGACGTGAGGTTGATTCGGCAGTGGATACGCTAGTCAATCTCATAGAGCCAATAATGATAGTGCTTCTTGGCCTGGGGGTTGGTTTCCTTCTCGCCTCAGTGTTGATTCCAATCTATAACATCTCTGCTGGTATTTAAGAATCGTTGTTAATCACCGGTTAGCGAACTCATTTAGCGCACCAAGTTGCGTTTTGCCGGCTTTCTAATGATTGATTCTTCGATAGTCGTGCCTAGTTATCCACAAAGCGCTCAATGTATCCTCGGGCACAAAGGCGTATACTATAGTAAAAGCAGCAGGTATTTTGCTTGAAATATTCGGAGTGATACTTTTGCTCCATACTTAAACATCTTATAGATAATATGACCCATAAAAACAAACAAGGATTCACGCTCATTGAGCTCTTGGTCGTGATTGCTATTATTGGAATTCTCTCATCAGTTGTCCTCGCATCACTTAATAGTGCGCGAGAAAAGGCGCGCGATGCGCGTCGCATCTCAGATGTCAAACAGCTACAACTCGCACTTGAGCTCTACTTCGACTCAAACGCAAACTATCCAACCTCAACCGCTTCTTTGGTATCAACTTACATCGCGGCAATACCAACCGATCCACAGAGTGGATCAGCGTACTCATACGCGGCACTTGGTTCAGGTTCAACGTGTTCAAGCTACCACCTTGGTGCGACTCTCGAGAACACCTCTCATACCGCGCTTAACGCAGACATTGACGCATCAGCAGGCACTGAGTGTACCAATGGCGGCACTGACTTTGCCGGCACTGATCCGATCTACGACGTAAAACCATAGGTTGTCTTTAGATCTATAGGACTCGGATTCTAGAAAAACAGCTTGCGCAGGCAAGCTGTTTTTCATTGGTGGGTGGTATAATCAATACCAATGGAAATACTGCTCAGCGTATTTGTCTTCATCTTCGGTGCAATCATTGGGAGTTTCCTCAATGTGGTCATATTGAGGCACAACACCGGCACAGATCTGGGTGGGCGATCGCAATGTGCTTCATGCGGGAAGACACTTTCTTCACTTGAGCTCTTGCCGGTGCTTTCTTTTGCGATTCAGCGAGGGAGATGTCGTGCATGTGGGAGTCTGATCTCATGGCAATACCCACTCGTTGAGATAACTACCGCAACACTTTTCTTTCTGATCTTCTCCAAAGGCGGCCCAATACTGGAGGTTTTCAGCATGTTTCTCGTAAGTTCGTTGCTTGTCGTCATACTTGTCTATGATCTGCGACACAAAATCATTCCCGATAGGTTCGTATTCTCTTTTATCATTCTCGCATTCCTCTCTCTTTTTATTGATTTTGCAAATTATTCATTGGTCTTACCAACACCTTCTGACGCAAGTGCGGGTTTGCTTCTCGCTTTCCCTTTGTGGTTGCTCTGGCATATCTCTTCCGGGAAGTGGATTGGTCTCGGTGACGCAAAACTCTTTTTGGGTATCGGGTGGTTGCTGGGTCTTGAAGCAGGGATCACCGTATTCGTATTTTCTTTTTGGATCGGTGCGGCAGTAAGTCTCTTCTTGCTTGCACTTTTAAAGTTTTTGCGGAAAAGAAAATTGTATTTCCGCATGAAACCGCTTACAATAAAAAATGAAATACCGTTCGCACCCTTCATCATCGTAAGCTTCTTTATTGTTTATTTTTCGCATATCTCAATTGGTAATCTCCTTGGTCTCTTATGAACACCGGCGTACAACGAATCAGACCAAAGCACCCACAAGGTGGTTTCTCCATGATCGAGCTTGTGGTCTCGGTTGGGATTCTGGTTGTGATTACGCTTGTGGTGCTGGTGAACTATGCTGCGTTTGGTGGCAGTGTCCTCATTGGGAGCTTGGCATATGATGTGGGGCTCTCGATTAGGCAGGCGCAGGTATTTGGTCTTTCGGTTCGGGAGTTTGGGTTTGGTTCTGGGCAGTTTGATGTTGGCTACGGGGTGCACTTCGACATGGATAGCCCGCAAGATTACTTTATCTATGCCGACCTCGATAAGAATTATATCTACAACGCTGACGATGGAGCTCAAGAAGTCTTCAATATCGGTCGCGGTTTTTCTATCAAACGCGTGTGTGTGACAACAGTATCCTCTACCGAGCTATGCTCAGACACTGACAATATCAACGTGCTGGACATCACGTTTGTGCGACCTGACCCAGATGCGTATATTCGGGTAGATGGCGACGCAGGCACAGTCTACCAGAGTGCGCGAGTTGTTGTGGGGTCGCCGCAAGGGGCTGAACGAGAGGTGACGGTAGAATCTACGGGTCAGATATCCGTTGTGCCCGGATCTTAATATATGAAGGAGATAAGAAAACAGAGAGGTTTTACACTCATCGAGATCATGGTCGCGGTCGCGCTCTTTGCGGTGGTAATGACCATTAGTATTGGTGCGCTTCTTTCTTTGGTTGAAGCAAACCGGAAAGCACAGGCGCTTAACTCGATTAAGGACAACCTGAATTTTGCACTTGAAAACATGTCGCGAAATATGCGCGCCGGTACAACGTACCACTGCAGCACCAACACATTGGTGCCGTCCGACCTTGATTCACCGGAGGATTGCGCGAGCGGTGGTGTATTGGTCGCGTTTGAGAAGTTTGATGGTGATCCGGCCGATCCGGGGGACCAGGTCGTTTATCGCTTCGTTGCGAACCGTATTGAAAAGTCGGTAGATGGTGGTTCGACATTTATTCCAATCACTGCCAGTGAGGTGGTTATTGAGGATATGAAATTTTACGTTGTCGGCACCACACAGGGTGACACAAAGCAGCCACGCATTGTGATGACTATTCAGGGTTCTGCAGGAGTGAGTGCTCGGACGGTTACCAATTTCAATTTGCAGTCAACAATATCGCAACGCGTTCTTGATTTGTAGTAAACACTGCCTACCAATACGTTATGAGAAGGAAAACACTACAAAAGAATACTGAAGGAAAGCAACGAGGATTTACCTTAATCGAGACCCTGGTGGCAATATCAATCTTGCTTCTTTCAATTAGTGCGCCGCTTACTATCGCGTCTCGCGGGCTCGCAACGGCGCAATTTGCCCGAGACCAGGTTATTGCCTTTTATCTCGCACAGGATGCAGTTGAGTATATTCGCAATCTGCGCGATGAAAATTCGCTCTCGGGACTCTCCTGGCTCAATGGTCTTGCCAGCACGGATGGCGCGGCGTTTACGATTGATACAATCGACGGTGATATGGAGCTTTGTCCGGTCGATGGGTGTCCGCCGCTTGAGTACAACGCCGAGACAGGTTTCTATGGCTATGGCGATAGCGGTGCCCAGGAGAGTTATTTCGTTCGATCGGTTTCAGTCGAGGTCATCGATACCCAAGAAGCGGTGATAACAATCACTCTCTCGTGGAGTGCAGGAGTGTTCAGCCGAACCTTTAGTATTACTGAGAATATATTTGATTGGCAGTAAATAGTCACCAGTGATGATAAAAAAAATATTACAAAGGAATACAGGATCATGTCGCGATACCACCCGAGACCAGGATGGATTTACGTTGTTGCTTGCCGTATTGATCGCTGGTATTTTGCTTGCTATCGGACTCGCAATCTTTAATATCACCATCAAGGGGCTTCTCCTCTCATCCTCGGGGCGAGACTCACAGTTCGCGTTTTACGCAGCAGACACTGGTGCTGAGTGTGCGCTCTACTGGGATCAGAAACAGGACAGTTTTGCAACCTCATCAACGGCGTCTATAAGCTGCAACAGGGCATCAATAGTCGATGTTGGGGGTCTGGGTTATGACGTGCCGAGTATATTTCAGTTTGAGGTGGATGGCTTCTGTACAATCGTCTCTGTAACGAAAAAGGAGACGCACCCACGCACAAAAATAGAGTCGAAAGGATACAACACGTCATGTGGGAATACCGAGAACCCACGCCGAATTGAGCGCGCGATACGCGTGACCTATTAGCGAGTCCTCAAAGGGGCACCGTTTCTGTGTTTTTCAATATTGTTTAGACAAAAGCCTGCTTACAGACAGGAGTATTTCGTGTCAGAGCGTTTCTGCTCGTTGGATCTGCTCATTTTGAGACACGCCGTTCAATTGGAGTATAATAAGAGACATGTCAGTTCCCAAGGAAGTAACACAGCGGGTAGAGAAACTCCGCGAACAGATTGACTATTATCGCCATCAGTACCATGTGCGCGACATTGAGGAGATTAGTCCAGCTGCGCTTGATTCTCTGAAAGACGAGCTCGTTAAGCTTGAAGGACAGTATCCCGAGCTTGTTACTTCTTCCTCACCTACACAACGTGTGGCCGGGGAGCCGCTTCCCGGTTTCAAGAAGGTAGCACACACCGTAGAGCAATGGTCGTTTAACGATGCGTTCTCAGAAGATGATATTCGCGCGTTTGATACGCGGGTGCGCTCTTTTCTTAAGAAGGAGACCGGCGAAGATGTTGTCCCCGAGTATGCCTGTGAGCTCAAGATTGACGGGCTGAAGGTGGTGCTCACCTACAAGAAAGGGGATCTGGTGACCGCCGCGACGCGCGGTGACGGGAAGGTGGGAGAAGATGTCACCCACAACGTGCGCACAATCGAGTCGATACCACTTAAGCTCCGCAAAGAGATCGACATGGTTGTTGTTGGTGAAGTGTGGCTCGGCAAGCGTGAGCTCGCACGGATCAATCGTGAGCGAGAGGAGATGGGTGAGCAGCCGTTTGCGAATCCACGCAACGCTGCCGCCGGCTCGATTCGCCAACTTGACCCGAAGGTGGCGCAAGCACGTAAGCTCGATAGTTTTATATATGACATCGGGTCGATTGCAGGCACATCTCCCAAGGACCAGATTGCTGAACTCGCGCTACTCCAAGAACTTGGTTTTAAGACGAATCCGCACGCGAAGTTGTGTAAATCAGTTGAAGATGTGTTTGTGTACTGGGAGAAGTGGCGGAAACAAAGTGAGCGCCAAGACTATTTGATTGACGGCATTGTGATCAAGGTCGCCAAAAAACAGCATCAGGACATTCTTGGATACACCGGCAAAGCACCTCGTTTCGCAATTGCGTACAAGTTCCCCGCAGAACAGGTCACAACTATTGTTGAGGATATTGTACTCCAGATCGGAAGGACCGGCGTCCTTACCCCGGTTGCACATCTAAAGCCGGTCTCAGTTGCAGGCTCGACTGTCTCGCGCGCGACCCTCCACAACGAAGATGAGATCAGGCGACTCGATGTGCGTGTTGGCGATACAATTGTTTTACAAAAGGCGGGTGATGTTATCCCCGAGATTGTCTCGGTTCTCACTGAGTTTCGCACTGGAGAGGAGAAGCCGTATCGTTTCCCCACCCATGTTCCCGAGTGCGGCGGCGATGGGCGCGTAGAGCGCATTGAAGGTCAGGCAGCCCATCGGTGCGTAAACAAGAATTCATTTGAGCAGCAGAAGCGAAAGTTCTACCACTTTGTCTCAAAAAAATCACTCGACATTGATGGTCTTGGTCCGCGCATCATCGACCTGTTGCTTGAAGAGGGGCTCGTGAGCTCCTATGACGACATTTTTACCCTTGAAGAAGGTGACATCACCGCACTACCCGGTTTTAAAGAAAGGTCAGCACAGAATTTGGTTGCTGCCATTCGTCGAGCTCGGCAGACAACACTTCCGCGCTTTTTGATCAGTCTCTCTATCGAGCAGGTCGGTGAGGAGACTGCGTATGATCTCGCGGAGCATTTTGGGTCTCTCGAGCGAGTTTCCGGCGCATCCCTTGAAGCGCTTGAGCAGGTCCCAGGTATCGGTAGTGTGGTGGCACACTCCATCTATACCTGGTTTAGGGAGACAGGACATAAAGAACTTCTCGATAGACTCCTTCGGTATATAACGATCGTTAAAGAGAAGAAGCTCAAGGGCTCGACGCTCTCAGGAAAGACCTTTGTGCTCACCGGAACACTCGCTCAAATGACGCGAGACGAAGCAATGCAACGCATTCGCGCCGAAGGAGGTGAGATATCAAGTTCAGTCTCGAAGAGAACAAGCTATGTGGTTGCCGGCGCAAACCCGGGGTCGAAATATGACACGGCGCGTACGCTTGGTGTGCCAACTCTTTCTGAAGATGAGTTCGTTGCACTCCTCGCCGCATAGCGGTATGCTCTATATTACTTAATGACCACATATGGACGAAGCCCACATTGAAAAACTTGCGACACTCAGCCGCATCTCTCTGACTCCAGAGGAACGGTTAGCGCTTAAAGAAGACATCGGCGCCATCTTGGGGTACGTCGAGCAGATCCAATCGATTCCGGCTGACCTCACACCAGAGGTGGACACGCTTCGCAACATCATGCGAGAAGACGGAGAGCCGCATGCTCCGGGTATTTACACCGAGGAGCTCCTCGCCGAGGCGCCGAAGACACGTGATAACTATATCGAGGTAAAGAAGATTCTTGATCAAAGGTAGTATGGCAGTTATAGATATAGAGAAACTCACCATACCGAAAGTGCGCGCAGCTCTTGATGCTGGTGAATATTCTGCAGTAGCGCTCGCTGAAGCATTTCTGGCGAGGATAAAAGAGCGCGAAGGACTCAATGCGTACCTTGAAGTATTTGATGATGTCATTGAGCAGGCGAATGCCGCTGACGAGTTGATTGCAGAGGGGAAACCGGGTCCGCTCACCGGAATCCCGCTCGGTGTTAAAGACAACATTCTTATCAAAGGAAGAAAAGTGAGCGCAGCATCGAAGATGCTTGAGAACTACACTGCGACATACGATGCAACCGTGATCAAGAAGCTAAAGGAACAAAGAGTAGTCTTCTTGGGGCGGACCAATTTAGATGAGTTTGCTATGGGAGCTTCGACCGAGAACTCCGCCTTTGGGGTGACCAAGAATCCGCATGATGAAACTCGTGTCGCAGGCGGTTCATCGGGCGGCTCCGCTGCAGCGGTCGGCGGTGTGCTTGCGCTTGCAGCGCTTGGCTCGGACACTGGTGGTTCGATCCGTCAGCCGGCAAGTCTCTGTGGAGTCGTCGGACTCAAACCCACCTACGGAGCAGTTTCCCGTCTTGGTCTTATCGCGATGGGTTCTTCCTTCGATCAGATCGGACCAATCACACACACTGTTGATGGTGCAGAGATGATCTTCAACGCGATTCGGGGGAACGATCCAAAAGACAGCACATCCACTCCGGATAGTTTTTATACAGAAGTGTCAAAGAAACCAAAGAAGATTGGTGTGCCACGTGCGCTTCTCGAGGAGGGTGTTGACCCTGATGTGCTTGAGAATTTTGAAGGAACGCTTGCCAAACTCGAAGCTGACGGGTATGAGATTGTTGATATTGAGCTACCGAACGCTAAATATGCGCTCGCCGCGTACTACATCATCATCCCTGCAGAAGTTTCCACAAACCTCTCGCGTTTCGACGGGGTGCGCTATGGACTTCACTTTGATGGTACCGGGGTTGATGACGAATATGCGAAGAGTCGCAGTGCTGGGTTCGGCCCTGAGGTGCGCCGCCGAATACTTCTCGGTACCCACGTACTCTCCGCCGGGTACTACGACGCGTATTACAACAAAGCACAGGCGCTTCGTGGACTCATTCGCAAAGATTATGAGGCTGCACTTGAGAAGGTTGATGTGATTGCAACACCAACGAGCCCGATCCCCGCATTTAAGATTGGTGAGAAGAGTGACCCGCTTTCAATGTACCTTCTCGACATCTTTACGGTGACCGCAAACCTTACCGGCATGCCGGCAATCTCGGTACCGTCGGGTACAGTTGATCGAGAGGGGAGTTCGCTTCCTGTTGGGATTCAGTTCCTTGCACCCGCATTTCACGAGAAGTATCTTTTTGACGCAGGGCGATCCGTTGAAGCGTAACGCGCCCACGCGGTATAATAAAACGAATGGAATTATTCTACCTCAATCTTGAGTATCTCTTCCTTCTGATCTATCGGTTTATCACCGGGCAAGGTAGCGCGGCTGACGGGCTTGCTATTCCTCGTGAATTGATCCTCTTCTGGGATGGAGTGAAGATAGTATCAACTCTTGTCTCGCTTCTGCTTCTCACGGGTATTATATATTCATACATCAGACTCAAACAGATACGCAGGGCTGAGTTTTCACAGTATGGTCCCAAGGAAAGGGACGTGGTCGAGGAGACTGCTAGCAGAGTGGCGCCCGATGAGAGATGGCAAGGTGTCTTGCAGCACATACATTCGGAGAATCCGAACGACTGGCGACACGCAATCATTGAAGCAGACACGATCCTTGATGATATTGTGCTGCGTGCAGGCTACCCTGGGGATACGCTTGGCGAGCGGATGAAGGGCATCGAGAGGAGCGACTTCCGCACTATTGACCAAGCATGGGAGGCGCACAAGGTGCGCAACCGGATTGCGCATGAAGGATCAGCATACCCGCTTAATAAGCGCGAAGCGCTCCGCATCATCGATCTCTACCGCCAGGTCTTCAAGGAGTTCTTCTTCATCCAAGAGTAACACAAGAAGATGCGCAAGCGGTGGTGTTGTCCTCCTCGTTACGTGCGACGTCTCTGTAAAACACTTAGACCCCAACGCGGATGCGTTGGGGTCTAAGTGTTTTATGCGCGAGTGATGGGACTTGAACCCACGGCCTTCCGCGTGACAGGCGGACGCTCTAACCAGCTGAGCTACACCCGCATGAGACAAAGTCTACCAAAAAAAGTAGGCTCTGTCTTGGTGCCGAGGGGCAGAATTGAACTGCCGACCTTAGGTTTATGAGTCCTACGCTCTAACCAACTGAGCTACCCCGGCAAGGAAAAGAGCTCTTTCGAGCTCGTATCAATAAAATACCATTAAACCAGGGATTGTTCAACGTTTCATTGCGTCATGTTTGATACTGTGGTATCTTTTCTTCAAGCGCTCGTAGAGCGTTTTTATGAGCTCCTCAACTCGAAGCATGAAGATATATCGCGGGGTAGAGGAGAGGTACCTCGCAGAAAGATCAAATGACTCATAACCTCTGGAGGTTATGGACTGATCAAGGAGAAATACTCTCTAAAAATAGTTATATCGCGGGGTAGAGGAGAGGTACCTCGGGAGGCTCATAACCTCCAGACCCTGGTTCGATTCCAGGCCCCGCAACAAGAAAAATAAATACCCCGCATGTGCGGGGTATTTATTTTTCTTGGTTTATGACATTATTACGATATATTTTTACAATAAAAAATTACATGCTATGATAGCAGCTGCTATCAAAGTATTGAAATAAGCCGCCCTAGCTCAGTTGGTAGAGCGCACCCATGGTAAGGGTGAGGTCGCCGGTTCAATCCCGGCGGGTGGCTCCAGGAAGCGTCGGTGCGTGATTCTCCGTGCGCTCCGATGCCACCTTAGCTCAGTTGGTAGAGCATCTCACTCGTAACGAGAAGGTCCGCGGTTCGAACCCGCGAGGTGGCTCCGAAACGAAGCGTATACAAGGACCGCCCTTGTACAAAATACAAGGGCGGTCCTTGTGTATTTAAGTCTGTTATACTTGATATATCTATATTATGACCGAGAAAGCAGACCTACAAAAGAAGATCGACGAGCTTGAAGCGGAGATGTTGAAGTCCGACTTCTGGGCCGATAAAGACCGTGCACAAGCCATTATCAAAGAGCTTCAAGAACTCAAAGCAGAAGCTGAGGGAGGCAGCGTGTACGACCGTGGGAACGCGATCATCACGATCTTCTCCGGTGCGGGCGGCGATGATGCTGAAGATTTCTCAGCAATGCTTCTTCGGATGTATTTCAAGTACTGTGAGGGTCGTGGATGGGAGACGAGTATCCTACATCAAAACGAGAATGACCACGGCGGTTATCGCAACATCACCTTCGAGGTAGTCGGTAAGAATGTCTACGGCGCACTCAAGAACGAGTCCGGCGTGCACCGGCTCGTACGTATCTCACCTTTTAGTTCTAAGAAGCAGCGGCACACATCATTTTCAATGGTTGAGGTGGTGCCCGAGATCCCCAAGACGGCCGGTGTTGAACTCGATGAATCAGAGCTCGACATTTCCTTTGCGCGCTCAAGTGGCCCCGGCGGGCAAAACGTGAATAAGCGCGACACGGCGGTGCGAATCGTACACACCCCGACTAATATCGCAGTCCATGTCGAGTCCGAGCGCTCACAAGCGCAGAACAAAGAGAAGGCGCTCGAGATCCTTAAAGGTAAACTCGCGCGTAAAGCTGAAGAAGACCGCGACCGCGAAGCGCGCGGACTTGCTGTCTCAAAGACCACTGAGATTGAGTGGGGGAGCCAGATTCGATCCTACGTACTCCATCCCTACCAGATGGTCAAAGACCACCGCACGAACACTGAGGTGCGCGACGTTGATGCAGTTCTTGATGGGGATGTGCAAGAATTCATTGACGCAGAGAGGGAACTGTAGACGTATGTGCTCGCCGTTTCCTAGACTCTCGCCTCCACCTTTAGTAGAATAGCGTAATAAGGTTTGAACGTTCCTAATCACCTAAAACTTCCGACGTGAAGTCGGGATCCCGACCCGGAGCGTCGGGCTAACACTTAATCCCTAGACATGATTTACTTCGATAACGTTTCAAAAATCTACAACGGTGGCGAGTCGGCACTCGAAGAGGTAACACTCTCTATCGAGCCGTCCGAGTTCGTTTCTATTGTTGGGCACTCCGGCGCCGGCAAGACCACACTCCTTAAGATGCTTCTCGCGGAAGACCACCCAACCGAAGGCTCAATCTTCTTCGAATCAACCAACATCAACAACCTTGCTCGAGGTGACCTCAACAAGCTTCGTCAGCGGATGGGGATGGTCTTTCAGGATTTTCGTCTCATCCCGAATAAGACCGCGTATGAGAATATCGCATTTGCCATGGAGGCTGCAGGGAGAAGTGAAGAAGAAATCGCGACTGATGTGCCGTATGTACTCGACCTTGTTGATTTGGGTGATAAGATCTGGAATTTCCCGCGTGAACTCTCCGGCGGTGAGCAGCAACGTGTTGCGATCGCGCGCGCAATCGTGAACCAGCCGGACGTTGTCATTGCTGACGAGCCGACCGGCAACCTCGACCCGGTCAGCACGTTTGATATCGTACAGATCCTTAAGAAAATCAACGACCTCGGCACCACGGTTATCCTTACAACCCACAACAAGGGCGTGATCGACTCTCTCGGTCGCCGTGTGGTCACCATGGATAGCGGGCGAGTGGTGAGGGACGACAAAAGCGGCCGCTATTCATTATAAGCACGTTCAAAAAACACCAATTCCTGCGTTGCCAATGCCGCGCTATACTCATCGTATGCCCGATACGTCTCGTACAGCAGCGGCTCGGCGCCTTGGAATGGGTGATTTTTGAGACATGCTCTGAGTCTGCGGGGTGAAGAGGTATCAACACTTCACCAGGCAGGACTATCGAGGTATACTAGAGACATCATGTGGTGGACGAACGCAAAGCGAATCATCAAATACGGTTCAGTCGGATTCATCCGAAATAGCTTCGTCTCCCTCTCCGCTATTGTTGTTATGGCGATCACACTCTTTGTGATTGGTTCACTTATCTTTATTGGCGCACTGCTTAACACTACGCTCGAGCAGGTCAGAGATAAGGTCGACATCAATGTCTACTTTGTCACGACCGCGCCCGAGGGGAACATCCTTTCATTAAAGAAACAGATCGAGGCGCTTCCCGAAGTGAAATCAGCTGAATACACCTCACGAGAGCAGGCGCTCGAGGACTTCCGTTTGCGCCACGAAGGTGACCAGCTCACCCTCCAGGCACTCGACGAGCTCGGTGAGAACCCGCTCGGTGCATCGCTCTCCATTCGCGCAAGAGAGACCTCGCAGTATGAGGGGATCGCGAATTTTCTTCAGCACGATGTCGCCGTATCAGCCGGTGAAGAGCCGATTGTCGAGAAGATCAACTATTTCCAGAATAAAGTTGCAATCGATCGCCTCACCAGTGTTATCGACACGTCCGAGCGCTTCGGTATTGCAATCATTCTCTTCCTTTTGCTCGCCTCGGTCATGATTACCTTTAATACGATTCGACTCGCAATCTACACCGCACGTGATGAGATTTCAGTGATGAAGCTCGTCGGTGCCGGCAACTGGTATGTGCGCGGCCCATTCATGTTCGAGGGTGTACTCTATGGCGTTGCGGCAGCGTTCCTCACGCTTATTCTTTTCTACCCACTCACGCTTTGGCTCGGGCCGATCACCGAAGGTTTCTTTAATGACATCAATATATTCCAGTACTACCTCGACAACTTCGGGCAGATCTTCCTCATTATTGTTGGCACCGGCGTTGTTCTTGGTGCAGTATCAAGTTTCTTGGCAGTCCGTAGATACCTGAAGGTCTGATCATGCCAAAAAAGAAGGATCACAAGTATATTTTCGTTGTCGGGGGAGTCATGTCTGGTGTCGGGAAAGGTATCGCCACATCCTCGATAGGAAAAATCCTCCAATCGAGGGGTTTTAATGTGAACCTCGTCAAAGTCGACCCGTACCTCAATGTGGACGCCGGCACCATGAACCCGACCGAGCATGGCGAAGCGTTTGTGCTTGAGAGCGGCCTTGAGACCGACCAGGATATGGGCAACTACGAGCGTTTCTTAGGCAAGAGCCTCGGCGAAGAGAACTACATCACCAGCGGCATGGTCTACAAGCACGTGATCGAGAAGGAGCGTAACTTAGGCTATGGCGGCAAGTGTGTTGAGGCGATCCCACACATTCGCGATGAGATCGTCCGCCGCATTCAGGCGGCAGCTGATGTAAATGGATCCGAGATCTCGGTCATTGAGATTGGCGGCACCATCGGCGATTTTCAAAACTCACTTTTCTTCGAGGCGGGGCGCGTCATGCGGATGATGCACCCGGACAATGTTATTTTTGTAATGGTTTCTTACCTCCCGATCCCCGGCAAGCTCGGTGAGATGAAGACGCGCCCGACCCAGAACGCCATTCGCCAACTCTATTCGTACGGCGTGCAACCCGATGTGGTGATTGCGCGCTCGGAGGTTCCGCTTGATAAACGGCGCAAAGAAAAGATTGCGGTCTCGTGCAGTATGCGCACCGAGGATGTTATCTCAGCCCCCGACATTGAGAGTGTGTATGATGTGCCGATCAACTTCGAGCGCGACAATCTCGGGCACATCCTCGTCGAGAAACTCGGGCTTCGTGAGCGCGTAAAGAAGACCAACCTCACCAGCTGGAAAAATTTTGTAAAGAAGGTGAAGGGGACCTCGCACCCGGTTAAGATCGCAATCGTCGGCAAGTATTTTGGCACGGGCGATTTTACGCTCTCGGACTCGTACATCTCGGTTATCGAAGCGATCAAGTATTCCGCCTACAAGCTCGGCGCAACACCAGACATTCACTGGCTCAACTCGCGTGACTTTGAGAAGAACAAGCGCAAGCTTACGGAACTCAAAAAGTATGACGGTGTTATTGTGCCGGGTGGCTTCGGCGAGTCTGGAATAGAAGGCAAGCTTAATGTGATTGAGTATGTGCGCGAAAACAAGATCCCGTACTTTGGACTCTGCTACGGCATGCAGCTCTTGGTGATCGAGTACGCGCGCAATGTGCTTGGTATAAAAAACGCTCAGACCGCCGAGATTGATCCGAAAGGAGAGAGTCTGGTTATCGATATCATGCCCGACCAGAAGAAAAAGCTCGCCAAGGCAGACTACGGCGGCACTATGCGCCTCGGCACCTACCCGGCATATCTCAAGAAGGGCACTATCGCGCGTCGCGCGTATGGCACAGAGATTGCCCACGAGCGACACCGTCACCGCTACGAGGTGAACCCGGAGTATGCCGAAGAGCTCGCCTCGCGCGACCTTGTCTTCTCGGGTGTCTCACCGGACAAGCGGCTTATGGAGATTGCCGAGCTTCCTTCGAGTCTCCACCCGTTCTTCCTCGGGACGCAGTTTCACCCGGAGTTTCTGGCGCGTCCACTTGATCCGCACCCGCTCTTCACCGCGTTTATTAAGACGGCAATGGGTGATAAGAAAAAGGGAGCAAAACGCACGAAGCGCAAATAAGTGATATAGTAGAAACCATTAAAGAAGAACGTAAATAGAAATATGCATCAAGGAAATTGGACATGTAGTGGATGTGGAGGAGCGATCACCGAGCTTCCATTCGAGCCGCGGAACACCGCAGGTTTGAAATGCAAGTCATGCTTCGCCAAAGGAGCTGGTGGAAATGGTGGAAATGACACACCTCGTGCCGAGCGCACCATGCACAAGGGCGACTGGAAATGCGCCGGCTGCGGAGGAGCGATCACCGAGCTTCCATTCCAGCCACGTGACACCGGCAACCTCAAGTGCCTCGACTGTTTCAAGAAGGAGCGTAGCTAGGCGAATCAGGGGGCTCAACAAAAAGAAAAAATGTGCTACTATAGCTATGCGCTTGGTAGCGCTTTTTCTTTAGGATTCTTTAGAAAAATTGCCTGGTCGTCTAACGGTATAGAAACTATATAAGTTTCGATCGCTCGGTCATAAATAACTTCATACACCCGCTTCGTGCTCAAAGCTGCCGGATCGTCTAATGGTAGGACGACTGGTTCTGGTCCAGTTAATCTTGGTTCGAGTCCAAGTCCGGCAGCTTTGAGCGGGAAATATTCACTTGTTTATGACGCTCACTCGCTCACTTATAGGACGTTGGTTTCTGGCACCAAAAATCGGGGTTCGATTCCCTGCCGGGCAGCCCGTTAGAGCTAGCTCAAGTCGCGTAGCGACCTCGTGCGCTCAGAGAGCGTTGTAGGCAACTTGCTATATAAATATGATGGTTGCGATATAATGAAATCATGGCAAAAGCACAAAAGAAAACAACTAAAAAAGCAGCAAAGAAGGCACCAGCAAAGAGAAGAACAACAAAAAGAAAGACAACTGCTAAGAAGACCGTAAAGAAAACAACTAAAAAAGCAGTTAGGAAACCTTTACAGCCACAAATACCTAAAAAAATTGCTTTGACATGGCAAGGAGCTTTGAGACTAGTAAATGATAGAGTAGTTAAATTGAATACTCCAAGGGGCCACGGCACCGGATTCCATATAGGAAATTTTGGCACCAATGATAATTTATGTGCAATTGCTACAGCCTATCACGTTGTTGACGGGGTCCATGAATGGGGCGAACCCATAAAGGTTGTACATGAGGCTACTGGAGAAGAAATTTTACTTAAAGAAAAAGATCGAGCGGTATTTACTTATCCCAAAAAAGATCTAGCCGTTATGCTTTTTGTGAAGCCGAAAAAATTTAACCTTCCAAAAACTCAAATTGAATTAATACCTTCAGGTAGCTATCTTGTGCCTGGTGTTGATGTTGCCTGGTGTGGTTACCCTGGGTTAATGAGTGGTCAATTATGTTTCTTTCACGGGTTTATTAGTTGCCATATTTCAGGGGACTACCTAATAGATGGTGTCGCGATTAATGGTGTTAGTGGTGGACCAGTTTTTTATATAGATGCTAACTCAAATAGACCAAAAATAGCAGGTGTAATCACTGCTTACATACCGAATCGGAGAAGCTCAGGGGACTCGTTACCGGGAGTTAGTATGATTACATCTATTGCTCCGTGTGAGGACACCATAAAAAGTCTACGCAGCCTTGGCGAAGCAAAGAAAGAAGCGGCTGAACAAAAGAAAGACGAGGATAAAACAAAAGACACTAAGGGAGAATAATAGATTTTATAAACGTCTTTTAAAATTTATTTTGGAATAGAGGTGCTCGAGATCCGTCGAATTGGTAAAATAAAATAGTTAGAAATAACCTTACGGGACTTGACCGACCACGGTTCTGGCTCGACTCGGCCAGCTAGCAAAAATTCTTAGTGCTGTAGCACTTTAGAATTTTCTAGTACCGAGGCGTGTAGCCAAGGTGCATGATATATGTATTTCCTCTATATTCTTGAATGTAACGACAGCACGCTCTATACCGGCATTACCACTGACCTCAAGCGCAGGCTCGCGCAACACAAGGACGGCACCGGTTCCAACTACACGCGCGCAAAAGGAGCAGGGAGCATTGTCTACACCGAAGAGTGCGCCGACAGATCGTCCGCGCTCAAGCGCGAAGCGGAGATCAAGAAGCTGACGCGCACCAAGAAACTTGCTCTGATACAGGGAAACTAACCGATTTCATCTCAGTTTGCCGACAGGCAGGCAAAATAAACGCCTCACACGTGTGTGGCGTTTATTTTTCCCAATAGGTGACAATGTTTTAGCAGGTTATCTGATATTATTTAGAGTATGAAGATGAAAGATGCGCCCAAGTACGCGCGACCACGTGAGAAGCTTGCACGCTATGGGGTTGGTAAATTAACCAATCACGAACTGCTCGCTATTGTGCTTGGTTCGGGCACGCAAGGCACAAATGTTGTGCAGCTTGCAAAGAAGATTGTGAATAAGGTGGAGGAAGTTGGTCTTGAGAGTCTCACTATTAAAGACCTCACTTCAATCAAAGGTCTTGGTATGGTCAAAGCAGGACAAGTGCTCGCTGCTCTTGAGTATGGTCGCAGGCAGCATGCGGCCAAAGATGAAGTTGTTATGACTCCCGAAAAGGTCTTTGAGCTCTGCGCAGACTTTCGCAACTCTCGTAAAGAGCATTTTGTGGCGTTCTATTGCAACTCACGCGGCGCGCTCATTGCACGTGAAATCATCTCAATCGGGACACTTGACGCCAGCCTAGTTCACCCGCGCGAGGTCTT
Organism: Candidatus Paceibacterota bacterium; assembly: GCA_026195275.1. Taxonomy (NCBI): domain Bacteria; kingdom Bacillati; phylum Minisyncoccota; species Minisyncoccota bacterium. Next base: position 52,590 of record JAPHQU010000001.1, on the reverse strand, counting down.
TGAACCCGCCCTCCGTCACTCAGCCGCCTCAATTATTGTCGCTCACAACCACCCGTCGGGGGACAGTGAGTGTTCGCATGAGGATGTTGAGATTACAAAACAACTTCAGCACGCGAGTAAGCTGCTTGGCATAGACCTTATTGACCACGTCATCGTCTCAAGAGGTGGTTGGACGAGTGTCCTATGATTGGTGTATAAATCTAAGTATGCAAGACACACAGTATCAGACAGCAGAAGATGTCATAACAGCAGCAGAAGCAGTCCTAGGGAAGACTCTTCGAGATATTGTGTCGAAAGAGGAAGCAGATGATATTGAGAAACAGCTCGGGAAATACGGAACCCGCCGAAAGGGTTTTTTTGGTGACCTTGTTGAGCAATATGTGTTTGACCTAGAGAATAATGGTAGAGCGGAGGCGGACTTCAAAGTTGCAAATGTTGAGCTTAAAGCAACCCCGCTAAAGAAGCACAACAAGAAGCGGTTTGTTTCGAAGGAGCGTCTCGTCTTCTCTATGATTAATTACGACACAGTGATTAGCGAAAAGTGGGAGACCAGCTCTTTTCTCAAGAAGAACCGCTTCCTCCTGCTCATCTTTTATCTTTGGCTGAAAGAAGCAAGTCTTTTGGATTATAAATTCAAGTTCGTACATTTTCTCGATCTACTCGAAGGGCTTTCTCAAGAGGATGTTGTGCAAATCAAGAAGGACTGGGAGTGCATTGTCGACAAGATTCGGGACGGTAAGGCGCACGAGCTATCTGAAGGCGATACATTCTATCTTGGTGCGTGTACAAAAGCGGCGCACAGCCGTGTGGTTCGCGACCAGCCAAAATCGCGCATTCCAGCAAAGCCACGCGCGTTTTCTTTGAAGCAGGCGTACCTGAATTATCTTATACAGACGAAGCTGCTCGGGGTCTCTCCAGACGAGGTTTCTATATATAAAGGAGCACCAAAGACGAAAACTATCGACCAGGTTGTCGAAGATAGATTTAGGAAATTCATCGGAAAGACTGATACCGAGATTCTCAAGATGCTTAAATGGAAGCCAAAAGTGAAACCAAAGAATTACAAACGACTCATAGCTAACCATATCCTTACGGGCACAGGGTCAAACAAGGTAGAGGAGCTTGAGAAAGCAGATGTGACGCTGAAGGTGTTGGCGCTAGAACCGGACGGCTCCCTAAAAGAGTCTGTTTCTTTCCCGGCATTTAATTTCAAAGACCTCGTTACACAAGTGTGGTATGACGAAGAAGCAGAGCAAATGAGTGATTTTCATGCACAACTTGAAGAGAAAAAGTTCCTCTTTGTTGTTTTCCAGAAACAAGAAGAATCTGATGAGATTATCTTGCAAAAGACAATGTTCTGGAATTTCCCTGCGGAAGACATGGGTAAGGCGCGGGAGACTTGGGAGAAGACTATTGAGTTGCTGAATGAAGGGAAAATAATAAAGAAAGTCCCCCAAAAAGCCGACGGGAGAATATATAATCATTTTCCAGGTAGCACCTTCAATGGTGTAGCGCACGTGCGCCCTCACACCACAAACAGGGGTATAACAAATGAGCTACCGGTCCCTGACCAGCTCACTGGCTGGAAAACCTTTACAAAACAAGGATTCTGGCTCAATGCCAAATATATTCAGCATGCAATAGAAAACGACAAAGATCAAGATTGATCTTTTTTCTCTGCTTGGTAGAATAGGGGCATGAAGAAAAAGCCTGGAATGTCCGACAATAAATTGCGCGTGGCAGAACTCTTTGCGGGAGTTGGTGGATTTCGTGTCGGCTTTGAGAAGGCGTCACGGAATCGCTTTGAGACAGTTTGGTTCAATCAGTGGGAGCCCGGCAAGAAACAACAGCACGCTCATGATGTGTATTCAAAGAATTGGGGCGTGGAGAACCTTTTGCATACCAACACCAACATCGAAGAGGTTGTGAAGTATCATATAGATTCGGTTCCTGATCACGACATTCTTGTTGGTGGTTTCCCATGCCAAGACTATTCTGTAGCAAAGCCACTTCGACAGTCGGCCGGCATTATTGGGAAGAAAGGGGTCTTGTGGTGGTCGATTGTGTCGCTTGTGCAGCAGTTACAGGAGAAGCGCGGTCGCAAAGCCCCAAAGATACTACTCCTCGAGAATGTCGACCGTTTGCTGAAGTCACCGGGGACACAGCGGGGTCGCGACTTTGCTGTTATGCTTCGCTCCCTTGAGACTCTTGGGTATGACGTTGAGTGGCGTGTTATCAATGCGGCTGACCATGGTTTCCCGCAGCGCCGAAGAAGGATATTCATCCTTGCCTACAAGAACAATAGTGGTATAGCAAAACAAATGCGTTCAAAGGGGCATCTTAGGTGGTTGCATGAGGGCGTCTTTGGTAAAGCATTCCCAATCAAGCGTGTTCAAGAACATGAGCTCAACGAGATACTCCTACACGAAGACGAGAAACAGATATCAGATCATTTTGGGCGCGGTTTGAAGGTGTCACCTTTTCATAATGCGGGTGTGATGATAAACGGTGATGTATATACTGCAAAGGTCACACCCAAACCAGCAAAGACGACCGTGGTTCTTGGGGATGTGCTGCTTGCCGACAAGGAGGTTGGTGAGGAATATTTCATAGACGACAAAGAGGTCATAAAGAAATGGAAGAAGCAGAAAGGCGCAAAGAAGATAGAGCGTGTTAATAAACACACCGGTGAATCGTATGTTTTCTCGGAAGGTGGCATGTCATTTCCCGACTCATTGGACAAACCGTCTCGGACAGTTGTTACGGGCGAGGGCGGTAGTGGACCTTCACGTTTCAAGCATGTGGTACAATCTCCTCAAAGTGGGAAGATGAGGAGGCTCACTCCGGTCGAGTTAGAGCGGCTGAGCATGTTCCCAGATAATCACACCGCAGAGGGAGTGAATGGCCCTGTGTCTGACAACACACGAGCATTCTTCATCGGTAATGCTTTGGTGACGGGTATTATCGCCAAGATAGGGAAGAACCTCATCAAGTATGTCGACGAGTACGAAGCATAGCCGACTGGAAGGTTTATGTATTTTGGGAGTGTGGGGTGGAACAGATCCAGAGAAACATGAAGAAGGGGATTTAAGAGGTAATAAAACTACAGATTTTCTAGAAAGGATACCAATAATACAGGTGGTTAATCCATGAAATTAAGTATATTATGTAGAAATGGAAAGAAGCGAACTAGTTAAGTCATTAAGATTTGGTGAAGGGGTAGCCGAAAGCGAGAGCAGCGACCTCTCAAAATATTTTGTGGAAACAGATCAGTGGAATCGAGTTATTGCAGGAGAGATTGATATTGTCTACGGCCATAAAGGTTCAGGAAAGAGCGCTCTTTACACTCTGTTGCTTGAAAAGAACGACAAGATAGAAGAGGCCTCTATTATATCCGCTGAAAATCCACGAGGAGACACGGCATTTCAAAATATTGAGATAAAACCACCTACAAGTGAGGTAGATTTCCAGTCACTCTGGAAACTTTACTTCGTTTCTTTGGTTGGTCTTTTCTTACAAGAAGCAAAAGTTAAGAATAACCCTGCGAATGAACTTACAGCAGTGTTGAGGAGGGCCGGCTTTTTAGAGCAAGATAAGAAGACTTTGATTTCGAGAATTCTAGACTTTATCAATAAACGAAAACTTCAATCGCTAGAAGGAATGTTAACATTTGACCCTAATACGGGAATGGTCTCATGTGTTGGCAAAGCATCTCTTGAAGGTGATCCTACGGACGATTCAAAGGTTAATATATCTATCGACCAACTCATCACTTACGCCAATCAGGCATTAAGGATGGAAAATCTTATAGTCTGGATTGCAATTGACAGATTAGATGTCGCGTTTAAGGAGAACCATAATCTTGAAGAAAATGCGCTTCGAGCATTGTTTCATTGTTACCTAAGTTTACTCAGTGCAGAAAGCATAAAACTTAAAATCTTTCTTCGCACCGATATATGGAAAAGGATTACTGAACAAGGCTTCAGAGAAGCAAGCCATATTACACGACACGTGACCATTGACTGGAGTGAAGCAAAGTTATTGAATTTGATAATGCGTCGAATACTCATCAATCCTCAGATTAGTGAATATTTTGGGGTTAATCCAAATGATGTATTGTCTGATTATACAAAGCAACAAGAGTTATTTTATAGAATCTTCCCCAAACAAGTGGACCTGGGACCCAAAAAACCTGAAACTTTCAAGTGGATGGTAACGAGATGCACCGATGGGACAGATACTGTAGCCCCCAGGGAGCTTATTCAGTTGCTTAATCAAATCAGAGAGGAAGAAACAAGGAGTTTCGAAATGGGGCAAGCTAGTGAGGATAAAGAACCATTATTTAGTAGGACTTCAGTGAAAGAAGCATTGCCTCAAGTCTCTCGAACCAGACTTCATCAGACTCTATATGCTGAATTTCCAAAATCAAAACCTTACATAGAAAAACTTGAAGGCGAGAAAGCGGAGCATACCCTAGCTACTTTAAAGAAGATATGGAGCGTAGATGATGATGAAACAGAAAAGATTGCAATAAAACTAACAAACGTGGGTTTTTTTGAGAAAAGAGGAAATAAAGATACACCTACATTTTGGATCCCATTCTTGTATAGACCAGCACTCAACATCACTCAAGGAAGAGCAGAGTAGAGTCGCACACCTGAAATATTTATTATCCTAAACTTGGGAGTTTTATATAGTAGAATTACGGGTGGGAACATTGCTTTTCTGCTGAATTTAATGCATAATCTTCTCATTGCTCGGGATGGCCGGGCTTCTTTTTTTGAATACAGACACAATGAACGAAATACGAAACATTGCCATAATTGCCCATGTTGACCACGGGAAAACAACTCTTACTGACGGGTTGATGGAATTTACCGGTGCCCGAGAAGAGGGTGCGTCAATGGACTCAAACGCACTCGAGCAGGAGCGTGGTATCACCATTTACGCCAAAAACACGTCTGTTGAGTACAAAGGTACGAAGATCAACATCATCGACACGCCAGGACACGCCGACTTTGGCTCGGAGGTAGAGCGCGTCTTGCGCTCGATCGACTCGGTGCTCTTGGTGGTCGATGCACAAGAAGGCCCGATGCCACAGACGCGTTTTGTCTTGAAGAAGTCACTTGAGCTTGGCCTCAAGCCGATTGTGATCATCAACAAGATCGACAAACCGGCAGCCGACCCGGCGCACTGCGAGGAGCAGGTGCTTGAGCTCTTTATGGAGCTCGGGGCGAGCGACGAGCAGTGCGACTTCGAGGTGGTCTACGCCATTGGGCGCGATGGCGTCGCGAAGCGGAAGATGGAAGACGAGGCTAAAGACCTTGCGCCGGTCCTCGATACGATACTTGAGACGGTCCCTGCGGCAAAACCATACAACGAAGGCGATGCGCTTCGCGCGCAGGTCTTTAACCTTGGGTACGACGATTACACTGGCCGACTTGCCGTTGCGCGAATTTATGAAGGAAAGATCACTGACGGTGCGCAGCTTTTCATAAAGGACGCTAAGGGAAACACGCGCAAAGGAAAGGTCACCAAGCTCTCTACTTTTAAAGGACTTGAGCGGATTGAATCGAAAGAAGCGCTTGCCGGGGATATTGTGCTCATCGCTGGTTTTGCGGATATTAACATCGGCGAGACCCTCACTGATAGCGAAGGTGCTGAGCCGCTCCCGATGATTGCGGTTGATGAGCCGACAATCGGGCTGCAGTTCCTCCCGAACTCATCGCCGTTTGTGGGTCGCGAAGGCAAGCAGGTCACCAGCCGCGAGATCAAGGCACGCCTGGAAAAAGAGCTCGAGATCAACGTGGGGCTCCAGGTGGATTTCTCCGAGGGAAGTATTTTCAATGTATACGGCCGCGGCGAGATGCACATTGCCATCTTGCTTGAGAATATGCGCCGCGAAGGATTCGAGGTCATGGTCTCACAGCCGCAGGCAATCATTCGTGAGATTGACGGCGTAAAGCACGAGCCGTTCGAGGAGGTCACGATCGATATTCCGCAGGAGTTTCAGGGGGCGGTCATTGAGCGACTCTCAAACCGCGCGTTCGTGATGCAGAACATGATCACACACGAGAATCAGGTGCGTCTCATCTTCGAAGGACCGACACGCGGGCTCCTTGGCTATCGCGGACAGTTCACTATTGATACCAAGGGCGAGGGTATCCTCTGCTCGCAGGTGCTCGGGTTCCGGCCATACGCCGGTGAGATCAAGAAGCGTTTCGTCGGCTCGATGACCTCAATGGTCACCGGCAAAGCGGTTGCCTTCGCGCTCTGGAATTTGCAGGAGCGCGGCGTACTCTACATCGGGCACGCAACGGAGGTATATGAAGGTATGGTGATCGGGAACACTTCAAAGGGCGACGAGATGGTGGTCAACCCAACCAAGGGCAAGCAGCTCACCAACATTCGCGCGTCCGGGTCTGAAGAGGCGATCACCCTCATCCCGCACCAGGCGCTCTCGATCGAGAGCGGGCTTGAGATTATGACCGAGGACGAGTACCTCGAGGTGACGCCACTCTCGGTGCGCTTACGCAAGAAGTACCTCAAGGAAGGCGAGCGCGTAAAGCACAGTAAACGCGGGTAAAATAAACGCCAGGCCGTGCCTGGCGTTTATTTTGCCTCTGCTGAGCCACTTTACAGCGATTTTTTATACACAGCGTATCCACAGGTTTGTGCACAAATCGAGTTTGCACATATTTCTTTGGAAGAGTACTATCTTACATACCTTAGCGCCTACGGTTGATCTCCTCGGAGTGATACCGCGCAGTATGTAACAGGACTGAATAGACGCTTTGGGCAAACAACAAACACCGCGCAAGCGGTGTTTGTTGTTTTTAATAGAGTTTAGAAAATGGAGTGTAGTATGCATGATACACTGTGAGCATGACTGAAGAAGAGAAGAAGCTGGAAGACGAAGCGCTTGAATATATCAAAACCCACAAGAAAGAACTCATCGAGAGGTTCTGTCCGACCGAAGTGTGTCATTCTGTGAGTAAACCAGTTTCATTGTTCATGGCCGGGTCCCCTGGCGCAGGGAAGACAGAAGTGTCAAAAGGGCTGATGAAGAGGTTTATTAAGGACGCCCCGGTGCGTATCGACGCAGATGAAATACGCGCATTTTGCCCCGGGTATACAGGAGACAACGCTCACGTATTTCAGAGAGCGGCAAACAAAGGTGTCAACTTTCTGTATGATCATGCGCTGAGCAATGATATCAACTGCATCATGGACGGGACCTTTGCGTATGGTGGTGTGGAGGATAACATCAGGCGTTCATTAAAAAGAGGACGCCGGGTGGAGGTGTGGTTTGTATATCAAGATCCGCGTCATGCATGGGAGTTCACTAAGGCGAGAGAACTGGAGGAGGCGCGACACGTATCCAAAGACGTGTTTGTGAGAGCGTTCTTTGATTCTCGGGAAAATGTAAAATCGGTGAAAAGGAAGCTTGGAGATGCTATTAAGATTAATGTGCTCATCAAGGACTACGAAACAGGTACCGAGAAGCTTAAACTGAACGGGTCTGTAGCGGATATTGACCGTTTGGCTGATGGGAGGTATTCTGTAGATGATTTAAACACGTTACTTATATGACGAAATTCATTAGGTTTTTCTCTTCCTTCGGACAGTCAGAGGCGAGAGAGAACGATTTTTCAGAGTTTTTCTCAAGATCTGCTGGTGATAAGAAAAAGGTCATTACTCAGGTGTTAAGAGAAGCAAATGAGGAACAGCGCAAAGTGGTGCACGCATACCGCAAACGCACGACAGTGAATTCGTAATACGTACAAAAACCGCCTGCACGAGCAGGCGGTTTTTGTATGTGTGATAAAATGTGTTCATGAAGCAAGCGCAAGCACTTGATATCTTGAAGGCGGGACGCAATGCCTACCTCACTGGGCCGGCCGGCTCAGGTAAGACGCATGTGCTCCGCGAGTACATCTCCTTTTTGAAAGACCGCGGAGTTGCAGTCGGGCTCACTGCCTCGACAGGCATTGCCGCAACGCACTTTGGTGGGGTGACCATTCATTCATGGTCCGGTATTGGCATCAAAGATTTCCTTTCCGACATGGACATCGACGCGCTCGTGCAGAAGGAGTACCTCTTTAAGCGTTATGACAAGACGAAGGTGCTCATCATCGATGAGGTGTCGATGCTCACACCCGCGATCTTCGACTCGCTTGATCGGCTGGCACGTGCAATGAAGCAAGTCGATCAACCGTTTGGCGGTATGCAGCTTGTTCTCTCGGGAGACTTCTTTCAGTTGCCACCAGTGGTGCGCGGGAGTCGGATGATCGAGTTTGCATACGCGTCTGATGCTTGGGGTGCGGCAGACATTCGTGTGTGCTACCTCGACGAGCAGTTCAGACAGAGTGACGACGCGCTTTTGAATATCTTAAACGAGATGCGGAGTGGTGACGTATCAAACGAGTCATGTTCACTTCTTGAGGGGTGTATGGGGGAGGAAGGTGAGCCTGAAGGTAAGGTGCGGCCGACACGGCTCTACACCCACAACCTGGACGTGGATGCGCTCAATGCCGCTGAGCTCAAGAAACTGCCGGGTGAAGAGCGCGAGTACGATATGGAATCAAAGGGCAAAGCGAGTGTTGTCGCGTCCCTCAAGAAGGGACTTCTCGCACCTGAGACACTCTCACTCAAGGAAGATGCGGTGGTGATGTTTGTGAAGAACAACTTTGAGGCGGGCTACGTGAACGGTACACTCGGCGTGATCACCGGTTTTGAAGACGGCTTCCCAGTCGTGCGTACGTTTTATGGAGACGAGATCACCGTGCTCCCGGCTGAGTGGCGTGTCGAAGAGGGGGAGAAGACCGTCGCGCAGGTGACTCAGCTTCCGCTTCGGCTTGCCTGGGCGATCACGATTCATAAGAGTCAGGGGATGAGTCTGGACGCTGCTGAGATTGACCTTTCAAAATGTTTCGTATCCGGCCAAGGGTACGTTGCACTCTCACGTTTGCGTACCCTTAAGGGGCTTACTCTACGCGGGCTGAATGACCAGGCGCTTGAAGTCAACCGTGAGGTGCTTGAGTATGATTCTCACCTGCGCCGCGAGTCAGCGAAATGGGAGCGGGTCATCTCGCGTTTTTCAGCAGGTGAGGTTGCAGAGATGCACAAAGAGTTTGTTGAGCGTATGGGCGGCACGGTAGATGAAAAGGAAATCCTAAAGAACGCCGCACGGAATGCAGACATGAAACGGGAGGGTGTACGAGAAAAGGTCCCCACGCACGAACAGACGCGGCTACTTATCGAAGAGGGTCTCTCTCTTAAGGATATCGCAAAGGCGCGCGGCATGACGCTCAGCACGATCGTCTCACATCTTGAAAAACTCCAGAAGCTCGGTGCGGACATCGACCTTGCGCGCTTCAAACCGAAGGCAAAAGACCTCAAGAAGATAAAAGCGGCCTTTGAGAAAGCAAAGGACACCAAGCTCGCTCCAGTCCACCGCGCGCTTAAAGGGGAGTACACCTACGAGGAGCTTCGCATTGCGCGGTTGTTTGTATAAGCGTGAGCTTGTCGACTTCAGATCAAAGGAGTACTATGGGCGTACGAATATGAGAGATAGATACACGAAAAATTTTAGCAATGTGAAGAAGTGGATCGAAAGCCATGGTGGTTTCCCGGTTGTGATCTCAGGGGTTACGGACGAGGATACTGACCGACCGCTTGTGATGGACATTGCATTTGACCCAAATAATACTGAGGTCGAGCGGATTGAGTGGGAAGAATTCTTTGATTGGTTTGAACGCGAGAACCTCGCGCTTCGCTACAACAACGACGCAGAAGGTTACTCAGCATTTGAGCTCGTTGACCGCGATCGGGTACGAAGTGAACTTGAGCCGGAGCTTGAAGCAATCGACTCAGGCGACCCGGATGTCCTCAGACAGAATACTATTCACGACGCAGAATAAAAAACGCCAGGCATTGCCTGGCGTTTCTTCTCTAACGATTAGTTGTTGAGCTCTTTCTTGAGGAGTCCGGTGAGGAGCGCAATGTGTTCCTCTTTATCTCTAATAAGGTCTTCCCAGACTTGTTTGCACTCAGCAGCTTCCTTAGCATCGTTGCAATAGTACTCTTTCATCTGGTAGATACTCTTTGACTCAGTGACGATCTGCGCCATAAGGTTGTAGGCGTTGTTATTGTGCATCGTGGTATTTTTAGGTCGGTAATATGTCCATTATATGGTCGGGTGGAGTTGTGGGCAACGCTGATATTCATTTCTTGATGTCTTGGTATAATCACTGTATATGAAACAATATCTGACACACCCTATACAGATGCTTATCCTCAGCGCTGCCGGCGCGCTTTTCTCTGGGTACCTCAGCGCGGTGAAATTATTCACAAAAACGTGTGCGTTTGGAGAAACATGTCCCTATTTTCTCGGGTATCCCGCGTGCTGGTATGGCTTCGCGCTCTTTGTGACTCTCTTTGTGGTGACGCTACTCGGCCTTACCGGAGTGATCTCAATGTACCGGATGAGCATCCTCCATGTAGTAGTTGCGGGAATTGGAGTTGTTTTCTCAGGTTCTTTTGCGATCCCTGAGATCGTTGGACTCTTTACCGATCCGACCTTCTACACCCTCGGACTCTCGACGTGCATCTACGGGTCCCTCTTCTTTATTCTCTGTTTTGTGATCGCGCTTCGACGTCTCACCCGTTAGTTATGCGAAAGTTGCTTCAGATCACCGCCGCGGCTGTTTTCATTACGCTTATTTTTTTCGTTGTTGATCTGATTGTCGGGTGGAGTGAGGAGTCGCGAGTCACCACTTTTGAGGAGTGTGTCGAGGCGGGGAATCCGGTCATGGAGAGCTACCCCCGACAGTGCCGCACCAGAAGCGGCGAGCACTTCATTGAGTATATAGGCAATGAACTTGAAAAGGTTGACCTGATCCGTATTAGTGCGCCCCGACCGAACGGACGTATCGTGAGTCCACTTGAGATTGCTGGAGAAGCGCGCGGGTATTGGTTCTTTGAAGCATCATTCCCCGTAGTGCTCACCGACTGGGATGGGCGTATCATTGCTGAGCACTACGCTGAGGCAAATGGTGAGTGGATGACCGAGGGGTTTGTGCCGTTTGAATCGACTCTTGAGTTCGAGCGTCCATACGACGTTGGTGACCCTGAGTTCATGAAGCGCGGGACGCTTATCCTCAAGCGACACAACGCGTCGGGCCTTCAGCAGTACGACGACGCGCTTGAAATCCCCGTTGTGTTTGAGTAGTTTCCAGGCACCTTTGGTATACTGAGGACATGAAGAAATTCAAGGAAAAGATGGCAGGAATATTCTTTCGCCCAAAGCAGGCGTCGCGTCTTCGTGGTGTCGACAAGAACAGAGGTATCAAGCCAAAGAAGCAGGAGCCGAAAGGGGAAGCCTAGCAGAACTTCCTATTCAATGGCCTCTATTATCTAAAACAAGAAACATGTCTTTATTTACTACATTCTTTCAGGTGTTCTCTCGGATCGCATATATCCTAATCGCACTTTGTGTCGGCGCTCTTACATTTGCGATCTCTGTATGGATTTTGAATGCATCTCTGATCAACAGTATTGTTATCCATCTAGATGCACCACTTTCCCAGAAGGCAGGGCTCTTGATGAGTCTACTCACATCATTTAGTGCGAGCGTACCCACGGTGTCAGTGGTATTTATTGTTGTTGCGTCGGTGCTCTTTGGGATCAACGCTGCGCTGTTGGCATACTACATAAAAGTACGACAAGGTGGGCTCGGCGGCGGTAGCACGGTGTTGAGTATTGGCGGGGTCGTTGCGAGCTTTCTCGGTATTGGTTGTGCGGCGTGTGGCACCATAATCCTCACCTCACTACTCGGGCTACTTGGTGGCGCGGGGTTGGTGGCGCTTCTGCCGTTTGGTGGCGCTGAATTCGGTGTGCTCGGTGGAGTAGCGCTCTTGTATTCAACCTGGTTCATTCTTGAGAACATCAGTAAGCCGCTTACGTGTCCAGTAACATAAAACCATGAATATCATCAACAAGAACAACCTGCATCGCCTCATCTTATCTGTGATTCTCGCACAAGGAGCGGGAGTCATTGGTTCGTGTTTTACCGCACAATCGCTTTCAGTCTGGTACGCAGGTCTCTTAAAGCCGGTATTCATGCCACCGAGTGAAGTCTTTGGTCCGGTATGGTTCTTGCTGTATCTTGCTATGGGTTTCTCCTTTTTCCTTATATGGGAGCGGGGACTCAAAGAAGCGCGGAATCGGTGGGTGTTCTATCTTTTTCTTGTCCACCTGGGGGTAAACATACTATGGTCGCTTGTCTTCTTTGGGATGCAGGAGCTCTTCCTCTCGATTATTGTTATTGTGATCCTCTGGCTTATGATCGCGGCACTTATCGCATTCTCGTGGCACATTGACCGTTGGGCAGCGCTCTTGCTTATTCCATATCTCCTCTGGGTATCGTTCGCGACCGTGCTTAATGTGTCGATCTGGCAACTCAATGACGGTCCAGGTGCGCCACACTCACGTGTTCCTATCGAAGCAGAATACCAAACACACATCGTCTATACATCAGACGTTGGTCTGGACAAGGAACCGTTTCGATCTGACTGCCGCGCACGCAGTGGCGTATTCCAATCGTGTGGCTCGCCGTGTGACACTTCGGCCGAGGTCTGTATTGCGGCATGCGCGTTCACGTGCGAACTGCTCGAGTAAGGAAGTATGCGTCACAAAACCGATCGCTATTTCGTTGGACATCTGATTACTGATGAAGTGGTGGCTCGGTACTACAAACATCTCACTACAAATCTCTCAGAACGTTTCGGTATAAAAAATCTCTCACTTCACACTCCGCCGCACCTCACTCTTAAACCACCGTTTGAGAGTGGGGATACTGCCTTGTTCAAGGAACTTCTCGGAGAGATTGCAGGAGAGGAGCGCTCGATCCCACTCACTATTGAGGGATTTGGTTCCTTTACACAGAAAGACGGTGGCGGGATCGTATACCTCGCCGTACGTAAAAGCGGAGTTATTCAAGCACACGCTGAGCGTATCGTTGATAGAATTGCTGAATTTGGCGAAGGAAAGAACCTTCTTAGGCGACCTCTCACTCTCCATGTGTCAGTGGCACGTTTTCTCTCACCTGAGGATATGGGGCACGTTCAGGAATATCTTAAGAATATCTCATTGCCGCAATTTGATCTTGTGCTCAACAACATCACGCTCTTCCGACACATCTCGGGCAGGTGGGAGGTCGAAGAGGTATTCCCTCTTTTGGGGTAGGTCTTGTATACTGTATATATGAAGAACGTATCCCCAAAAGAGCTCGACTTACTCTTGCACGACAACAATCAGGACGAGCTCCTTGTCGATGTGCGCACGCCTCCTGAGTACCAAAGCGCGCACCTCATCGGTGCGGTCAATATACCAATTCAGACGATTGAAGAAGAAAAGAACATTGAGCGCTTAAGGAAAGTGGGAATTGTCTACGTAATGTGTGGATCTGGTGCTCGAAGTGCGCGTGCGTGCCAGATACTCAGCGCACGCGGCATTGCGGTGATGAACCTCTCAGGAGGGCTTCGTGCATGGCAGAACAGCGGATTCCATGTCGTTGGGAGCGGGAAGATCCGCATCCCAATCATCCGTCAGGTTATGATCACTGCCGGCGTGCTTATCCTCTTGGGTGCCGGGCTCGGCTATTTTGTTCATTTGTACTGGTTTGCGCTCTCTGCATTTGTCGGTGCCGGCCTGCTTTTCGCGGGAGTTTCCGGCATTTGCACGATGTCATGGGTGCTCTCAAAGATGCCCTGGAATACATAGAAACTAAGAAATATATAGTATGGATACTTACTACCTCAAAGAAAACAAGAAAAGCGTCATCGTTATCAGCGCTGTCTTGTTGGTCGTGCTTGCATGGTTCTTCTTCGGTGGGCAACAGGAGGTAGTATACGAAGCAACAATGGCAGAGCGTGGTGAGTTGGTGCAGGAAGTGAGCGTGACCGGGAAGCTCAAAGCAGCTGAAGCGGCGGATCTTTCCTTCGAGCGCAGCGGGCGCGTTGCGCGCATTATGGTTGCTTCCGGTGAAGAGGTATACGCGGGTCAAGTGCTTGCATCGCTCGCAAACGCAGATCTGGTCGCGAAAGTTTCAGAGGCTCAGTCAGTACAAAAGAATGAAGAAGCACGACTCGATGAGCTTCGTCGTGGTACGCGCGCAGAGGAGCTCGCGGTCTCTCAGGCGAGAGTCGCCTCCGCAGAGACTGATTTGTATGAAGCGCGGGAAGCGCTCCGCGAGCGCATCTCTGACGCGTACATCAAATCCGATGACGCGGTGCGTACGCAAGCCGACCAGTTTATCAGTAGCGCGCGCTCAGAACACCCGCAGCTTTCTTTTGCTACAGAGTCAACACTTGAGCGTGATATTGAATCCGGTCGACGAGAGCTCGAGACGATCTTTAGTGAGTGGCATGTCGCAATTGTTGATAATGAGGATCTCACAACACTTGCTGATCGCTCGGTTGCCGCTGTTGAGGTGGTAAAGTCATTTCTCGCGAACGTGGCGTACGCACTCAGTGTCGCGAGTTCATATTCGTCGCTTTCGCAGAGCACGATTGACGCATATAGCGTAGACATATCCGCTGCGCGGACTGCGGTGAGCACTTCGGCGAGCAACCTTGTCTCAACGAGAGGGTCGGTAAATACAGCTGTGGCAGCACTTACGCTCGCTAAGCAGGAGCTGGCGCTTGCTCAAGCAGGTGCGACAGACGAAGAGATCTATGCACAGGAAGCGAGTGTCGAGCAAGCAAAGTCGGCGGTACTTGCCGCGCAAGCCGAGCTTGCAAAGACTATTATTGTCGCGCCGTTTAGTGGTACGGTGACCAAGATGAATATCGAGCGCGGAGAGACGGTTGCCGCAAACACTCCGGTCATCTCTTTGATCACACCGGCTAATTTTGAGATCGAGACTTTTGTACCTGAAGCGGATATCGCGAAGGTGGTGCTTGGGGATGGTGCGCGCGTAACACTCGACGCGTATGATCCGAGTCGATATTTTAATGCAAACGTAGTTTCAGTCGAGTCAGCGGAGACCGTGCTTGAGGGGGTATCAACATACAAAGTAGTACTCGAGTTCATTGATCCGGAAGGTTTAGGGCGCTCAGGCATGACCGCGAACGTTGATATTCTCACCGGCAGGAAGGAGGATGTGGTCACAATTCCTGCGCGCGCAATTGAATACCGCGACGGGGATAAATATGTACAGGTGGTAACGGAGAACGGTGGTTTTGAAGAACGGAAAATCGAGACCGGACTACGCGGCTCGGGTGGTCGTATCGAGGTTTTCTCGGGAATTTCGGCCGGTGAGCGGGTGATCCTCTTCTTTGGGGAATAATCGACAGCGTATGGATCTAATTGATGTACGCAACCTCACAAAGACCTATCAGAGCAGAGATGCTCTGCCGCTCACTGTGCTACTCGATGTTTCTTTCAAGATTGCTAAAGGAGAGTTCGTCTCAATCATGGGGCCGTCTGGCTCGGGAAAGTCGACACTTTTACATATTCTCGGATTCCTTGATCGTGCAACAGCTGGCGAGTACTTTTTTGACGGGAAGTTGGTGCAGGAGTATTCGGATGATGAGGCAGCCTTTGTCCGCAATGATCGACTAGGTTTTGTCTTCCAGACATTTAACCTACTTCCGAGCGTATCGGTCCTAGAGAACGTTATGCTTCCATTTTTGTATTCAGAGGTGCCGGAGAGTGAATGGGAGTCACGGGCGCAGGAAGCGATCCGTGCGGTGGGTATGGAGCACCGTGTTAAACACGAGCCGGCGCGTCTCTCTGGTGGTGAGCGGCAGCGGGTTGCGATTGCGCGCGCGTTAGTCAACAAACCGGACGTGATCTTTGCTGATGAGCCAACCGGGAACCTCGACTCAAAGTCGGGGAAACAAGTGCTTGAGGTGCTTGAGAACCTGCATAACAATGGACACACAATCATCTTGGTAACCCACGAGACCTACACCGCCGGCTACGCCGATCGAATCATTCGTATTAAAGACGGACGAGTCGTTAGTGATGAGAAGACACCAGATGATATCCGGCATAAACATGAGATAAAGTAGCTATTATGAAACCACTTCTCCTTCTTCATACGTCACGGCTCGCACTGCTCACCAACAAGGTACGCTCCATGCTCACTGTTCTTGGTATTGTGATTGGTATCGCCGCAATCATCCTCATCGTCTCGATTGGGAAGGGTGCAGAGAACCTTGTGCTCTCTGAACTCGGCGGGCTTGGTGCCGACCTTATCGTCATCCGCCCAGGTCAGGAGCCGACCGGACCGACTGATTTTGCTGAGACATTGTTTAGTGACTCGCTGAAAGAGCGTGATTTTGAGGCACTCAAGCGGCGTGAGAACGTGCCTCATCTCTCTGATATTGCGCCAGCTGTCGTGGTCCCCGGCTCGGTCTCGTATCGAGGTGAGACGTATCGCCCGGAGATATTTGGTTGGTCAGCAGAATTCATGGGGAGTGTATTTGATCTTTACCCGAGCGAGGGTGCATACTTCACCGACATTGATATTAGGCAGAAGGCGAGCGTTGCGGTTATCGGGAGTGAAGTAAAACAGGAACTTTTCGGGGGTAGCGATGCAGTCGGAAAGAACATAAAGATAAGAGACCGAAACTTTCGTGTGGTAGGTGTGTTGCCGTCGTATGGACAGTCATCATTTTTCAATCCAGACAAAGTTGTGGTGATTCCATACACATCCGCGCAGACGTATCTGACTGGTACGGATCACTACCAAGAGATCATGGTGCGTGCGGATGACCCTGTGTATGTTGACCGTACCGTTCGCGACATCGAAGCGACGCTCCGCGAATCACACAATATCACCGATCCAGAGAAAGATGATTTCTTTGTAGTAACCCAAGAAGGGCTTGTTGAACAGATCGGGACGATTCTCTCGGTTCTTACTGCGTTCCTTTCTTCAGTTGTCGCAATCGCACTGGTTGTCGGTGGAATCGGGGTGATGAACATCATGCTCGTCTCGGTGACTGAGCGCACAAAAGAGATCGGTCTGCGAAAGGCAATTGGTGCTACGAAAAAGGACATTATGCGTCAGTTTCTTCTTGAGTCGGTGCTTCTCACTGCGGTAGGTGGCGTCGTTGGGGTCTTGCTCGGCTCGGCCCTCGCGTTCCTTGTGTCTCTCGTCCTCTCGAAGGGGCTTGAACTCTCATGGACGTTCACGTTCCCTGTTGTTGGGGCACTCCTTGGGGTTGGTGTATCGACATTGGTTGGTGTGGTCTTCGGCCTCTATCCGGCGCGCCAGGCCGCAAAGAAGAGTCCGATCGAAGCACTGCGGTATGAATAGGTTTTGTGAGAGGGTATTCATATGAATGAGGAGAGGACACAAAAGCAATATTTGCAGCGGGATGTTTCTGAGAGACCGAAGAATACCACTGGCAGTATGCACAAAAGAATGACCGTGCGACCTGTGGCATATGATATACTCTAGATATTATGGGATTTATTTCGCATCTTCGCGTTGTGAGCGAAGCAGATAAGACCAAAGCGATTGAGAAGTTGATTACGGATAGTACGCCGGATTTCGATTTCTTCCTTATGGCGACACTTTCGGTCCTCATGGCTACTTTTGGGCTTCTTCTTGATAGTGCAGCAATCGTGATCGGAAGTATGCTTATCGCACCAATCCTCTATCCAACAGTGAGCCTTGGGCTTGGTGTGTCGCTCTCTGACTACAAGCTTATTGGTCGCTCCTTTTCCGCAGTGGTAAAGGCGATGCTCTTGGGGATTATTGGCGCTGTCTTGGTGACGCTTTTTGCAAACACGGGAGAGTATCTTACTTCTGAGGTCGTTGCGCGCACGACACCGTCACTTCTGTACTTTGTCGTTGCGGTCATCTCCGGCATAGCGGTCTCGTATTCACTCGTAAAGCCAAAGCTCTCTGAGACGCTCCCGGGTGTTGCCGTCTCGGTCGCACTCATCCCACCGCTCGCTACTGTTGGTGTGGGTATTGCAAATGTCGACTGGGATGTGGTTGCGGGATCTCTTGTGCTCTTTTTGGTTAATATTGTTGGTATCATCTTTGCAGCAATGGTGAGTTTTTCACTCATGGATGTACACGGTAAGCGAAAAGTTGCGGCGAGCGCTATCGAGAAAGAAGAGCGTCGTGTTGAACGAGAAGAGAAGAAGATTGAGAAGGTAGAAGAGGCGGATTACTAACACGTGGGCAGGTGGATAACTCCTCTGTACCTTCTTGAAGGCTATTTTATACTGAGAAGAGGAACACCAAGAGCAGGAGGTGGTCATGGATGATGAGCGCAAGGATCAAGAGCCGGTGCCAGAAGGTCTCGCCAAAGAACAGGAAGCGAAGCCAGATGATGACAGTATCGACCATGTTGCATGTCGCGGCGGTAATCGCGACTGACATCATCAACCCGACCTCTTTAGAGCGGCCGCCAGACTTGCGACCGCTCTTTTCCTGCCCGGTATCTACACGTGGTATTATGGCGAATACCATGTCTCCCAAAAAGAAAAGAGAACGCAGTGAACGGATGAAGAAAATGCTTCGCGTACTGAAGAAGCTCTACCCGGATTTACAAACAGAACTCAATTACTCCACGAATTGGGAACTTCTCGTTGCGGTCATACTCTCTGCACAATGTACCGACAAGCGTGTGAATGAAGTGACAAAGACACTTTTCAAGAAATATCGAAAACTCGATGACTACGTGCATGCATCGCTTCGTGAATTTGAGCAGGACATCAAACCAACTGGCTTTTATCGCAACAAGGCAAAAAATATTCTTGCGGCTGCGAAGGTTATAAAGAATGATTTTGGCGGCAGAATCCCAAATACCATGGAGGAAATGCTCACCATCCCTGGTGTTGCGCGGAAGACCGCGAACGTTGTTCTCGGAGAGGCGCACGGGATCTATGAAGGAATCGCAGTTGATACGCATGTCAGGCGCCTTGCACTCAAGTACGACCTGACTTCTCATAAAGATCCGGTGAAGATTGAACGAGACCTCATGGAGATAATCCCGAAGAAAGACTGGAAATACGTGAATCACGCACTGGTTATGTTTGGGCGTTACATTTGTACGGCTCATAAACATGACTGCACAGAACATCCGCTTACCGTCATTTATCCCAAGGCGGCACACATCTGGCCAAAGTCAAAATAAGACCGGAGACCAGGTGTGCTAAAATGAGTCTATGAAAAAAGTTGCCGTTTTTGATATTGATGGAACGATATTTCGCTCAAGTCTGCTTATTGAGCTCGTCGAAGCGTTTATCCGAGAAGAAGTGTTCCCGCCTGACGTGGCGCAAAAGTATGAAAACGAGTACCGTTCTTGGTTTGAGCGCGAAGGGGGATATGAAGAGTATATCAACGCGGTTGTTCGTACTTTTCGTGAGAATATCAAAGGGGTGCATTACGGCATTCTTAGCGATGTTTCAAAGCAGGTAGTTGACGAGCAGAAGAAGCGCGTATATCGTTATACTCGCGATCTGGTTGCTGAGCTTAAGCAAGAAGGGTACTTTCTTCTTGCTATCTCACAGTCCCCAAAGACAACTGTTGACCCGTTCTGCACCCACTTGGGTTTTGACAAGGTGTACGGCCGGATCTATGAGATCGGGCCGCAAGACCTCTGCACCGGTGAGGTGACTGATGAGCACCTCATCATGAACAAGGCGAACATCTTTCGGCGCGCGGTAGCGAAAGAAGGACTGACACTTGAGGGATCAGTCGCAGTGGGGGACACCGAAAGCGATATTCCCATACTTGAAGCGGTTGAGCGGCCGATCTGCTTTAACCCCAACAACAATCTTTACCGTCATGCGAAGCGTCTTGGGTGGGAGGTTGTTGTTGAGCGTAAAGATGTTATTTATACAATCTCATAAGAATACATACCATGAAAAAGAAACAACTCTATCGATCAGCGGAGAATAAGATATTTGCCGGAATCTTCGGGGGTCTGGGGGAGCACTTTGATATTGACCCAACGCTATTACGACTCGTGTGGGTCGTGGTCACGGTGTTTAGCGGCATTGTCCCCGGGCTGCTCATCTATGTCATCGCACTCTTCATTGTGCCACAGAGACCTTCGATCGTCTTTGAGGAAGAAAGTCATGACACCGCGGAGGTTTAAACAACACATTCTCACATACTATCGCACGCATGGCCGGAAGCTCCCTTGGCGTGAGACGAATGACCCATATCGTATTCTCGTATCTGAGATCATGCTGCAGCAGACGCAGGTCGATCGAGTGGTACCAAAGTACCAATCATTCCTTGATCGATTTCCGACAATCACGATACTTGCAGATGCACCACTTCGTGACGTACTCTCTGTGTGGCAAGGGCTTGGGTACAATCGGCGGGCAAAGATGCTCTTAGCGTGTGCAAAGGAGATCGTACAAGAGCATAATGGTCGTATACCAAGAGATATACAGAGACTGGAAGAACTTCCCGGCATCGGACCATACACTGCAGGTGCCGTAATGGCGTTTGCGTGGAATGCTCCCAGTGTATTCATTGAGACAAATATTCGTTCGGTGTTCATTCATTTTTTCTTTTCAGACAGTAAGAATGTGTCCGATAAGGAACTTCTTCCGTACGTAGAGAAAACACTAGACCGAGAAGATCCACGTGAGTGGTACTACGCGCTCATGGACTATGGCACAAGACTCAAACGAGAAGGGAAGAATCCATCACAAAAGAGTCGCCACCACATAAAACAGACTCCTTTTAAAGGTTCCAATCGAGAGATTCGTGGTGCAATCATGACAGAGCTCACAAAATACAAGCTGATCTCTATTAAAAGGCTTCTCAATGCACTTAGACACTTTGAGGAGTCGCGGGTGCGCGAGCAACTCGATGCACTCAAAAGAGAGGGAATGATCGTCTTAACTAAGACGACTGCGCGCATTGCGTAGTTGTGCGCTACTTTGTGTCTCTGATACGAGACGCGGGTATGATACCAAGAAAGAGAAAGACTGCGGGAATAATGAATAAGTAGTGAATAGTTGTAAAGAGAAGTGCGACACCGCCAAGTGTAGCTCCAATGATGTAGCTGAGCGGGCGTAGGGTGCGGAAGAGACTGATTGTGTCAGCATCTTTCCCGCCGACGTGTTTGAAGAAATAGCTCTCGGTGGTGATCTCAATCGCGCTAGCGCCGGTTCGTGTTGCAAACAAGACCGCTGTCCAGAGAGCAAAGGCAGGTATTGAAATAAGAGACATTAGTAGGGTGGTTGCTCCTGCGATAAGGAATCCAACGATCATGATCTCTTTTTCTCCAAGCAATCGGTCGGCTATCTTTCCGAGCGGAATCTCAAAGAGGACAAACGGCAGAAGCATGATTGCGAACATAATACCGATTGTTGAAAGTGAGAAACCGATTGTGTTATGGAGATACAATGGGGTATAGATAACCATAAATACGTAGAAAATCCTGAGGACAAGGTGTGCCAGGAAGATGTTGCGTAGATTTCTGTCTTGTGAGAAATCATGGAGCACGTCCTTAAGACGGAGTGGTTCGTACACCGGGTCAGAGAATCCTTTAAAGTACCAACCAACGATGATGATAACGGGTAGCAGGAACGAAGCGGAGACCAGATACATTTTACTGAAACCATCACCATTAAGCAGGAAGCCTGCGGCAAGTGGGGAGATGATGAGTGCGGCGTTTGTAACGGTGAGGAAGATGCCGCGGATGCTCCCCGTGGAACCTTCTTGCTTGGTCATGCTCTCCAAGAAGACGTCAAGCGAGAGGAGAATCAGTGGGAAGATAAGGAGGTAACCAACGAACGCTATGAGGGAGATCAGCAGGTCTTGGGTAAATGCCAGTGTTCCGAGAGCAAACATCTCAAGCGAGAGGAGGACAAGCGCAGCACGGTAACAACCAACTCGACGCAAGACGCGGGCAAAGGTAAGCATTCCCAAGATACCGACTGCTGAGCCGAGGATGTATATGCCACTCAAGCTTTCTTCTGAGAACCCTATCTCTTTTAAGTGGCTTGAGTTGAAGTAGACAATGAAGAAGAGGTGGAAAGAGATGATGAAGTTGATGACGTACAACAACCCAAATTGGTGGCTCTTTTCACTGTTGGTGCTTTTCAGAAGATCCATTATTGTCTAGTGTTTATACTCCAAGGAGGACCGGTATCACGATTGGATGTTTGTTCGTCTTCTGGAAGAGGAACGCACTCACTGTGTCCGTGATGTTGTCTTTTACCATATCGAAGTTGACTGGACGCATGCCCTTTGTCGTCTCTTCAACACTTTTCTTTACAATAAGACGTGTTTGCTGCAAGAGGTCTTGGGATTCTCTGAGGTAGACGAATCCGCGTGAAATGATATCAGGTGACTTGCGGAGCTTTCCGGTTTTGAGGTTGATTGTCGCGATAACGACAAACATGCCGTCTTGTGCCATGTTCTGGCGGTCACGGATAACCACATCTTGCACGTTGCCGACTGAGAATCCATCTACCATCATTGGTCCTGATGGAGCGGAAGCTTTCTGTACGATCATCCTCTCACCACCATCGACAATGTCGACAATGGTCCCGTTGTCTGCAACAACGATATTTTTCTCCGGGAAGCCGGACTCGATCACGGCGTCTGCGTGACAGCGAGTCATTGAGTAGTATCCATACGCGGGCATGAAGAATTTCGCGCCGACTTTCTGGTTGATCCACACAAGCTCCCCGGTGTTGCCGTGTCCGGTCGAGTGAACATCTGAAGTACGATAATGAATGACGTGCCCAGCATGGCGGTAGAGGTTGTCCTTCAGGCGTTGGACGGATACTTCGTTGCCCGGAATGACCGAAGATGAGAGGACGACTGTGTCACGTTTCGTCATTTTGAGGAATTTATGCTGTCCGGTCGCGATACGCATAAGAGCAGCAAATTTCTCACCTTGGGCACCTGTTGCGAGAACTACGAGTTTGTCTGGAGGATAGTTATCAACCTCTTGGATTGGGATGAGTGTCGCTTTTGCCGCCTTAAGACGCTCTGCTTTCTTGGCGATCTCAAGGTTCGTCTTGATGCTGCGGCCTTCAACAGCAACCTTCTTTCCGAGTTTCTCACAAGTTTCGATGATTCGGATCATGCGTTCAAACTGTGAGGCAAACGTACCAATAATGATACGCCCATCAGCTTTTCTAATGATGTCTTCAAGAGTGTCAAAGACGACCTGTTCAGGGACCGAGAAACCACCACGCTCCGCGTTCGTTGAGTCGGCAATGAACATAAGGTTCTTACCCGAACCGACCTTGCTCCAGACCTTCTCTTCACGCTCTGAAGGAACACCGTCTTTGTGTTCAAGTTTTAGGTCGCCACTGAGGACAATGTTGCCATCTTTCGTCTCTATGAGCATGCCGGTCGAGTCAGGGATCGAGTGGGTGACAGGGAAAGTGCGCACCTTAAGGCTACCAAGAGTCACCGGGACATCTGGATCCAGAGTCTTTACGGTATGCTTCACACTTGGGAATTCTTCCGCGCGCTTTTTGATCATGAACGCGGTAAGCTCACCGGTGTAGATCGGCGGGTTGCCAATACGGTCGAGAATGAACGGGATACCTCCGATGTGGTCGAGGTGGCCGTGTGTGATAAGGATTGCGCGGATCTTGTCCTTACGCTCCTCAAGGTAGTGGGTGTTGGGGAGGATGTAGTCAACGCCAGGTGCTTCTTCAGAGACAAACTGGAAACCAGCATCGACAATAACAATGTCATCTTTTGTCTCGACAATGGTCATATTACGACCAACTTCTTCAACACCACCAAGTGGGATGATGCGTACACCATCTTTGATCTCAGGTATCGGTTCGCGTTTCTTTTCACGTGAGTCGCGTGGAGCAGATGTGCGATGAATGACACGCCGGGTTGATGACTGTCGTCGTGTGTTCTTCCGTGCGCCGCTGCGCCCAGCCGATGTCTTCTTAGTGGTAGTGCGCGATTGACTATTTGTGCGTGTCGTTGGTCTGGTATTTTGTGTTGTTGTTTTCTTTCTAGGTGTCATGTTTGATAATTTTTATAATAATGAATCAATATTTAGTAAGTTCATCGAGAGAAGATACTCCACACCTTATCTGTTCGTATAAACCACTGATGTACGTCCATGAATCGGTCAGCTGATGTGGTAATCGAGCCGAGGTCTGCACCGCGTATTTTCTCTGGTAGTACGTAAATAAAGTCCGGTGAGTAGAGGAAGACTGCTGGTATATCTTGTCGCACCTCGTCCTCAAACTGCAAGTACACCTCATCTCGAGCTTCACGATCAAGGGTTGTGCGCCCCCTCTCAAGCAGTGCATCAGCAGTGATGTTGGCGTATTGTGCGATGTTGAGTCCGGGGTCATTGCGTTGCGAAGCGTGCCAGAAAGCAAAAAGATCAAGCTCGCGTCCAATGACTTCGCCAAAGAGAAGAGCGTCATACTCGCGTGGACGGATGACATTCTGGTTGAGGTTGCCGGCTTCAAAAACTTTCACTTCAACCTGTGCGCCGAGTTCATTCCACACCTCTTTTAGTAGGTAGGCGGCCGACTTCAACTCAGTCACGTTCGATGTTGAGAGTGAAAATCGGAGTGGCTCGTCGTCTTCAGAGACCCACACACCCTCCTCTTCGTCAAATGTCCAACCATTGCGGTCTAATATGTCGCGAGCTTCTTCGATATTGCCTCGGTGTCCATTTTCACGTGTGTTGACTGTGGTGCGACCAATACTTCCCGGGGGGATTGGACTGTCGATTTCTGTACCATAGCCAGCAAGAACCTGCTCAACAATCGCGGTCTTGTTAGCTGCTATATCGAGCGCCTTACGAACCTCTATGTGAGAGAATATCTGCGCGGTATTTTGGTTGAAGAAAACGCCGAATATACGCAAGAGTGGTGTGCGTGACACTTTCGCATCTTCAAGCTCGCTTACGTGCTCGGGAGAGATGCTGTTGAGTGCGTCAATGCGCCCCTTGTTAAATGCAACAATCAGATCGGATTCGTTTTTGTAGAAGTGTAGAGTTATTGAATTGATGAATGGGCGACCGAGCACGTATTCTTTGAATGAATCAAGTATATATGTTTCAGGAATCCCGGAAGAATCTTTCGCTATTTTCTTTATTCGATATGGCCCGGAGCCAACCGGTTCGACGTTAAACTGACTGAATGGCAACTGTTCTGCGTCGATATCTTCCCAAAGGTGCTTGGGAAGGATCCCCAGAGTGGTGTTCTGAAGGAATGGCGCATACGGACGCGCAAGCGTAAAGCGGATTGAGTGGTCGGAGATTTTCTCCACACGCACACCGTCCCAGTTCGCCCGTTGCGCGCTCTTCAGTGTTGGGTCAAGCGTCTTCCCTATGGTGAAGATTACGTCATCTGCCGTTACTGGTGTGCCGTCATGAAATAGCGCATTATCCTTGATCGTAAAGTCATACACCAAACCGTCTTCGGAGACGGTGTATGACTCCGCGAGGTCGAGAGATAATGAACCATCAGCGGTTGGACGCATGAGCCCTGAATATATGAGAGACACCAGGTCACGATCGGCATCTGAGAGTGCGAGGACCGGATTGATGAACCGAGGCGATCCAAGGATACCTTCAGCGAAACTACCGCCACGTGCTTCAGTCTCAATAAGGATCGAGTCGTTCACCTCTGCAATTAATCCAAGGGTACTGAATACGAGGAGTCCAGTGAGGCCCCAGAAGAGTATCTTCTCAGAGGGTGAAAAAGAAGTGAAGACACGCTCGAATGTAGCCGCACGCGGAAGATGAAAATGCATATGAAAGAGTGGGTGGAGTTTTTTCACAAGAGAAAAAGAGTTTCTCAGAGTACCTGAATATTTTCAGTGTCTCGGTTTCGTTTGCTGAGAGATTGCTATTGAATAATGAGCGCGATAAATGCCGAGAGCGCGAAAAGAACCGCAATAACGATTGTTGCGTTAAAAAGTGTCTTTTCAAATCCGCGTCGCGTGTGGAATCCGCTTGAGAAGTTATCTCCACCGAATGCACCTCCGAGTCCCGCTCCGGTCTGCTGAAGCAGTACCGCAAGAACGAGAAGGATGGAGAGCGCAATTTGGATATACGGCAATATTGCTGTAAGTGTTTCCATTTGCTCCGCAGTATAGCAGGGGCAAGAAAGATTGTAAACATATCCATTCTGGATTGACAGCGTGTCTCGTGAACGTATAATACTACTGCAAATCAAGCTTTATTAACCTCTTAATTAAGCATTTCTCACAGTTATGGCAAAAGATACGAAAAACAAGTTGGATATCAAGCTACTCAGTGACCGTGTACTCGTTGAGCTTCCGCCACGCGAAGAGATGACCAAAAGCGGCATCATTATTCCTGAAACCGTGAAGGGCGAAAAGCCGGAAGAAGGTGTGGTAGTCGCGGTAGGTGAAGGTCGTCAGCTTGAGAGTGGTGAGCGTGCGCCGATGACAGTGAAGGTTGGCGATCGTGTTGTATTCTCAAAATATGGTCTCGATGAAGTGTCTATTAATGAGAAGGAATATTACATTCTCCGCGAAGAGAACATCTTGGCAGTGATTAAATAAAATCAATATGGCAAAACAGATTATTTTTGATGAAAATGCACGGCGATTGCTCAAAGTCGGAATTGACGCGGTAGCAGACGCGGTCAAAGTGACACTTGGTCCGCGTGGGCGCAACGTTGTCTTTGATAAAGGGTTTGGCGCGCCGACTATTACCAACGACGGCGTTTCGATTGCAAGGGAGATTACCCTTAGAGATAAGATCGAAAACATGGGGGCCGAGATCATTAAAGAGGTTGCCAATAAGACTAATGAGCTTGCCGGAGATGGGACCACGACTTCGGTTGTCATCGCACAGGCCTTAGTTGCTGAAGGACTCAAGCATGTCACGATGGGCGTGAATGCTATGGCAGTGCGAAGCGGGATCGAGCAAGCGACAAAGCAGTCGATCGAAGTCCTCAGGAAGATAGCAAAGCCAATCCAGGGGAAGGAAGAGATCAAGCAAGTAGCAACTATCTCAGCTGAGTCTGAAGAAATTGGTGGCATTATTGCTGACACGATTAATGCCGTTGGTAAAGATGGTGTGGTGACAGTTGAGGAGTCACAATCGTTTGGTATTGAAAAAGAAGTCGTTGAAGGGCTCGAGTTTGATAACGGCTACATCTCACCATACATGGTGACGAACTCGGAGCGTATGGAGGCAGAATATAAGGATGTCGCAATCCTCGTTACCGATAAGAAGATTGCAAATGTACAGGAGGTACTCCCGCTTCTTGAGAAGCTTGCACAGACCGGCAAGAAAGAACTCGTAATTATTGCAGATGATGTAGAGGGTGAAGCGCTTGCAACATTTGTCGTGAATCGCCTTCGTGGCGCGTTCAATGTGCTTGCTGTCAAAGCGCCCGGGTTTGGTGACCGGAAGAAGGTAATGCTTCACGATATTGCCGTCGTTGTCGGGGCGCACGTCATCTCTGAGGATACCGCCACTACGTTTGAGAACGCAGAGGTGGCGATGCTTGGGAAGGCAAGTCGTGTTGTGGCAACAAAAGACAAGACAACCATTGTTGGCGGTAAAGGGAAGAAAGCAGACATAGACACATATGTCTCGCAACTTCGGGCGCAGGTTGCTGGTATAACTTCAAAGTTTGACGTGGAGAAGCTTGAGGAGCGCATCGCGAAGATCTCTGGTGGTGTCGCAGTGATTCGTGTTGGCGCGGCGACTGAGACTGAGATGAAGTATCTCAAGCTCAAGATCGAAGATGCGGTCAATGCGACCAAGGCGGCAATTGAAGAGGGGGTGGTTCCCGGAGGTGGCGTCGCACTCGCAAAGGTCTCCCAGAAGGTCCGTACACAGTTTGAAAAAGATAAAGAGAACATGAGTCGCGAGGAAGCGGTCGGGTTTGAGATCGTACTCGATGCACTCGTGCGACCACTGAAGCAGATCGCGATGAATGCCGGGAAGGAGGATGGATCCGTGATTGTGGATAAGGTCATGCACGGTAAGGCAAATGGCGGGTACGACGCGAAGCGAGATGAGATCGTAGACGACATGCTTGCGGCGGGCATCATCGACCCGGTCAAGGTAACGCGCTCCGGTCTCCAGAACGCCTCATCTGCTGCAGCAATCCTCCTTACAACCGAAGTCGCCATTGCGGACGAGCCGGGAGAAGAGAAGGGTGGAGCAGCACCTGCTTCCGGCATGGGGATGCCTGGCGGTATGCCGGGGATGATGTAACCCTTCGTTACAAGGTTTATTTGAGGGAATGGAGAGTGGCGTCTTGGTAAACAGCGAGGGTTCTTCTGGTTGTTGCTGTCCCGTTTTAGAGAATGGTATACTAGAGATACTTAGTATCTAAACCTACAAAAACATGACTATTGTCTACATTCTTATTGGTGTTGTTGCGGTAGTTGCCCTCTGGGTAGTCTTCGCGTACAACAGTTTTGTGCGCATGATCAATCGCGCAAAGGAAGCGTGGGCGGACATCGATGTCCAGCTTAAGCGTCGCTATGATCTGATTCCGAACCTTATCAATACTGTGAAGGGGTATGCCGCGCATGAGAAGCAAACACTCGAGAAGGTGACCGAGATGCGTGCAAAGGCAATGCAAGGAGGTTCGCTCGAGGAGCGCGCAGAGGCGGAGAACATGCTGACCGGCGCGCTCAAATCACTCTTCGCTGTTTCAGAGAACTATCCGGACCTCAAAGCAAACGAAAACTTCCTTGAGCTTCAGCGTGAACTCTCCGACACTGAGAATAAGATTCAGGCGGCGCGTCGTTTCTACAACGGTAATGTGCGCGACCTCAACACTGCAATCGAATCGTTCCCACAGAATATTGTGGCAAACGTATTTCGCTTTGATAAGCAGGAATTCTTTGAGCTTGGTGAGGACGAGCAGGCGGCAAAGGACCCGGTAAAGGTTTCGTTCTAGCACGGCAAGGTATGTCCGGCCGGCATATATCAATCAAGTCTGCAGAGGAAGACAAGCTCTTTTACTTTGTGACGACCATTGTGGTCTTCCGAGAGAGTGACCAAAAGTGTCTGATTCTCAAGCGAGATGAGCGCGATGATGTGTACCCCGGCAAGTGGGGGCTTCCTGGCGGCAGGCTTTCGTGGGGTAAGTTTAATCTCGATCAGCCTGATTCAAGAAGTGATGGTGTACTCAACTTCAATAGCCCGATTGAGGAGCATGTAAAGCAAGTTGTCCGCGAGCGCGCCGGAATTGAGGTCGCGAATAAGCCGCAGTATCTTGAGAGTGTGTTCTTTGTGCGCAGCGACGGTACGCCATCGGTCTTAGTGCGATTCGCAGTCGCATATAAGGAAGGGGGCGTGGTGCCAGAGCACGGGTTCACTGACTTTGCGTGGGTGGACGCGGAGGAGATTGGAGGATACGATCATATTGAGGGGATCGACACGGACATCCTCAAGACGATAAAATTGTATTCATAAGCATTATGAAGCAAGTATTCAATAAGTTAGTGCGCGATCGCATCCCCGAGAAGATCGAAGCAAACGGAGAAACCTGTGTGACGCGCGTCCTTGATGATGACGAGTATCGCATTGAACTCATAAAGAAACTTGAGGAGGAGATTATCGAGGTGCGTTTAGCAGCAGACGATCCCAAGGAGCTTATCGAGGAACTTGCAGATGTTTTTGAGGTTATCGATGCGATCGTGAAAGGGTTTGCACTTGATCGAGCGGAGATTGATCAAGCGCAGAAAAAAAAGTTGGAAAAGCGCGGCGGTTTCGAACAGCGTATTTTCCTCGAATCGACCAGGTAACACTTCAGTATGGCAACAGCGTACACACACAAGGACAGTAATATCAGAAAGACGTGGTTTCTCATGCTTGCGTTCTTCTTTGTGATAGTCGGTGTGGCGTGGAGTTTTTCATATATCCTTGAGAGTCCGGTCATTCTCTGGGTGGCAGTTGCCTTTAGTGTTCTTATGAATATCGGTGCATACTGGTTTTCAGACAAGGTGGTACTCAAGATGTCTGGTGCGCAACCAGTCTCGCGCGATTCACACCGCGAATTGTGGAATATCCTTGAGAATCTCTCAATCACTGCAGGGCTTCCAATGCCGAAGCTCTACATTATTAATGATACTGCACCCAATGCATTTGCAACCGGTCGCGACCCAGAGCACGCAGTGGTTGCGGTGACGAGTGGGCTTCTTTCGATACTTGAGCGCGATGAACTCGAAGGGGTGATCGCACATGAGCTCTCACACATCGGGAATCGCGACATGCTCCTCATGACCGTCGTCGTGGTGCTCCTTGGGTTTGTGACACTGCTCTCTGACTTTTTCTTACGCATGACGTTGTTTGGGAATCACAATGGAGACCGTGATGGTCGCGCACAGCTTGTATTGATTGTTGCCGGCTTTGCGCTCGCACTTCTCTCGCCCATTGTCGCGAAACTCATTCAGCTCGCGATATCTCGCAAGCGAGAGTTCTTGGCTGACGCGTCAGGAGCGCTTCTCACACGCTACCCAGACGGGCTTGCCTCGGCGCTCGAGAAGATCAGTGGGTACAACGCCCCGATGAAGCGAGCGAACCACGCGACCGCGCATCTCTTTATCTCGAATCCTTTTGGGGGAGACAAGAGTGGAAAATTCTTGAATAAGCTTTTCTTAACCCACCCACCAGTCGAAGAAAGGGTCCTCGCTTTGCGCCAACATACCCAAAGTAGACAAGAATTAGAATAAGGTCAGATATTATATATGAAAAGACAATCAGATCCTCAAAGCTGTGTCGCGCTTCAAAGAGAAAATAAGAAACTTAAAAAACGAGTTGAGCAGCTTGAGCACGACCTTATTCACGACGAGCTTACACAACTTAAAACCAGGAAGTACTTTGTCGAGAGTGTGAAATCCCGGCTCAAGTTCCTCTTTCCGCTTCGCGATAAACACCGAGAGCTCGATACCTCCGGTAGAAGGCGGCATGTTGGCTTTCTTTTTTGTGATATTGACTTCTTTAAGAAGGTGAACGATACACTTGGGCATGCAGCTGGTGACCATGTGCTTAAGCGTGTGTCGCGAACACTTGAAGAGACTGTTCGCGACATTGATATTGTCGCTCGCTTTGGTGGCGAAGAGATCGTGGTTGCACTCCTCGATGTCTCCAAAGAAGAAGCAAGACAGGTTGCCGAGAAGCTGCGTGCAGGGATTGAAGGACTTTCGTTTGATGAGTATCCAAAGCTTAATGTGACAGTGAGTATTGGTGTGTCGTCAACCGAAGATGAGGTCATTGATGAGGACAAGCAAGAGGGGCGAATCGATCGAATGTTCGATGAGCACATGCGCCGTTCCGATAGTGCGGTTTATGTTGCCAAAGACACCGGGCGCAACCGTGTAGTAGTATGGTCCTCGGAAATCGAGGATCGATTGCATAATAAGACGGTACGCGCGAAGATACTCGGTGCGTTTCGTAGAAAGGAGAGATAAGGCTTAGAGAGATGGTCGCGCTATTGAAGGTGTAAGAAGATTATTCTCGATTTACACAAGAGCGAAGCGATTGTAAGGTAAATCATGATCCCGCCCATGGCGGAGGAGTGGCAGAGTGGTCGAATGCGCTCGCTTGGAAAGCGGGTATACCGCAAGGTATCGCAGGTTCGAATCCTGTCTCCTCCGCCATGGGCGGGAACGCGCATAGTGTGTAAGAAAATTACACTCACAACCCAGAATAGTTTTGATACGCGAGCCAACCGATAAGGTTGAGCAGGAGGAAGACACCAAAGAGGATGCTAATTAGCAGTTTTTTTCGTCTACGTAATTTCGGAAGCGTGGTGAGAAGAAGGCTGACCGTAAGGAGTCCGAATACCGCAACAACCACATCAATAATCTGATTTGAGAAGTGCTCTTTAATACCGTAAAAGACCTCCACGAGTTCCCATCCGACAGTGATTGCAAGGACAACGAGGATGAGTGCCACAATGGAGAGCTCGATGAATATCGGTATCAATCCAAGCAGAGTGCCGGCGGAGAAATGTACCGTTGACCAGAGGTCAAGGTAGGGCTGTTCCCAGAGGGTGTGGTGATACCATGTCATATGTTTAGGATAGGATATATCTTATACTGATGTAAAGAAGATTATCACTATATAAAGAGTGATCATATGGATGATATGAAAGATACGACCAAAGACGATTGGGAGAAGGATCTCACTCCTGAGCAGTACGCGGTATTGCGCGAGAAGGCGACCGAGGCGCCATTTAGTGGAGCATACCTCGAGAATAAAGAATCGGGGATGTACCACTGCGCCGCGTGTGGAGCATCACTCTTCCCCTCAGAAACAAAGTTTGATTCAGGGACCGGTTGGCCGTCGTTTACTGACCCGGTCGTTGCCGAAGCGATTGAGACTAAAGAAGACACCAGTCACGGTATGCACCGCACCGAAGTGGTGTGTAAGAAGTGTGGCGGGCATCTTGGACATGTCTTTGACGATGGGCCAGAAGAGAAGGGTGGCAAGCGTTACTGCATCAACTCCTGCGCACTTGATTTCAAGAAAGAGAAGTAAGGGTACGCACAGGTTGCCTTTTACCATCTCAACTTAGTTAGACTAAGTTGAGATTGGATTCTCCACGTTAAGCACATCGAGGAGTTTTTTGCGCTGGCCTTCTGAGAGCTCACGGGTCGCACCCTCTTTGAGAGCGCCGAGTTTGATGCTCATGATACGCGTGCGCTTAAGGTCAAGGACCTGGTAGCCGAACGCGGCGACCATGCGGCGGATTTGATGCTTCTTACCTTCAGTAAGAATGATTGTAAAGGTGCGTTCGCCAGTTTTCTTTACGATTGCGGGTTTCGTGCGATACCCTTCGATATGTACACCGCGGCTCATACCGTTTACAAAGGTGCCGGTGACGCGTTTGTCGACTTTTACTATGTACTCTTTCTCATGTTCAAACTTTGGATTAAGCATGCGATCGACAATACGCCCATCGTTCGAGAGGAGCATGAGTCCGTGTGACGCCTTGTCGAGTCGACCGACAGAGACAAAATCCTTGCTGAGGCCAGAGACATCCTCGACACCCTCCTCATCTTTCTGTGGATTGTGCGAGACAATCCCGACTGGTTTGTTGTACATAAAATATTTGTATGAGCGGGGGAGTGCGGTCATCTCTTTAGCGACCACGACTTTGTCATGTGCAAAAACTTTTGCACCAACCTCTGCACGCTTACCATTTATAGTGACAAAACCTTTTTCAATGAAACTATCTGCCTTGCGACGTGAACAATACCCCTTGAGGTAGAGGTAGCGGTTGATACGGATTGGGTAGTCTATTGGTTTCATGCTTATTCCTTTAAGTTTTTCTCCACGTAGTCTGTTCTGCTTCAGTGCTCTATATTATACTAAGAGTATCGTGAATCGTCTTATCTTACTTGCACTCTCGTTACCAACCGCCATTATATTTGGTGTGCCGGCGATACTTGTCTCGATTCCTCATAAGGAAAATACCATACTACAGACTCCACAGCTACGCCTTTCTCTTGAGTCGGCAGATGTATCCATATTTATTGCGGATACCGCGCACCTCAGACAACAAGGCCTTTCGGGCGTTCCCAAACTCCCAGACGGTCACGGTCTCTTCTTCGCGTTCTCTAAGAGTGATGAATACGGTGTTTGGATGAGGAGCATGCTCTTTCCTATCGATATTATCTGGTTTGATGATCGATTTCGGGTTATAGCTTTTGAGGAGAATGTGACTCCAGAGTCGTACCCACAGGTCTATCGACCCAAGACGCCCGCACGCTATATTCTTGAGGTAAATGCGGGTGTAGTGGAGGAAGCAGGTATAGAAATCGGCAGTGTTGCACATATTGACTACCGCATACAACCTCGCGATGGTAGTGCTGGACAATAAGATAGCTGTATTTAGGGGTTCTGTGGAAGGAGTGTTTGACCGAGGATTTTTTTTATCCCCTGGTGTCTTTTTATAACAGTTTTCCACTTCAAGAAGGGTGGGTCGAGGATGTACAATGGGTGGACATTACTACACTTCAATAATTGAGCATCCTAGATATGGCCAAGACAGATAAGAATGCCAAGGTTCAGGCAAAGATTGATGAAATCATGAACGCAAAAGTCGATACAAAGAAAAAGACAGCGGTAGGTGCCGCTGATTATAAAAAATTCATCCCGAAAATCCAGAAACGGGACGGCAGAATTGTTTCATTTGAGTTCGATAAGGTCGTGGGTGCGATTCACAAAGCGATGCTCGCTACCGGGGAAGGGTCTCCGGAGGAGTCAGCGATGGTTGCGCATCGTGTTGCGTCAGATATGGTTCGCATTGCGCGAAAATATAAGAATTTTATGCCGACCGTTGAAGGTTGCCAAGACGAAGTTGAGCGTCAGTTGATCTTAGGGGACTACGTGGCGACCGCGAAGGCCTATATCCTCTACCGCGCCGAGCGCGCGAAGCTCCGCGATCTTGGTGTGGTCGTCCCTGAGCATGTAAAAAAACTTGCAACGGAAAGTGCAAGATATTTCAAAGGTAACGAACTTGGATACTTCGTGTATCTTCGTTCATATGCGAAGTGGATTGCGGATGAAGGTCGGCGCGAGACATGGATTGAGACCGTTGATCGGTACATGGACTTTATGAAAGAGAATCTTGGCAAGAAACTCTCGGCAAAGGAATATGCGGAGGTGCGCGAGACAATTCTCAAACAAGAAGTGATGCCTTCGATGAGACTCATGCAATTTGCAGGAGATGCCGCACGGAAGTGTAACGTCTGTGCGTACAACTGTTCATACATTGCACCAACTAAACTTCGTGACTTTGGTGAGGTGCTCTACCTCTCGTCGCGTGGTGCCGGTGTTGGCTTTGGTGTCGAGAGCTGGAACGTGGGGCAGCTACCACAGATCAAGCCACAAACCGGTAAGACCGTGAATGCATTTGTTGTTCCCGACTCAGCGGAAGGGTGGGCGGACGCGCTTGTTCTGGGAATGGAGACATGGTTCGAGGGGAAGGATATTTCTTTTGACTATTCAAAGGTGCGCCCGTCTGGCACACGCCTCAAGACCATGGGTGGTAAGGCGTCTGGTCCTGAGCCGCTTCGTCAGCTTCTTGATTTCACCCGTGAGCGTATCCTCTCACGGCAAGGTCGACGACTTCGCAACATCGATGCACACGATATTCTCTGTAAGATAGGGGAGGCGATCGTTTCTGGTGGGGTCCGTCGTTCAGCCATGATTTCGCTCTCTGATCTCGATGATGAAAATATTCGAAACTCAAAGACTGGGCAATTCTGGCTTACCGATCCACAGCGCGCACTTGCGAATAACTCGGCAGTGTATGAAGAGAAGCCATCAAATATGGACTTTATGGAGGAATGGTTTTCACTTATGAAGTCTCAAGCGGGAGAGCGTGGTATTTTCAACCGTGGTAGCCTGATTAAACAGCTTCCTGAGCGCCGCGTGGAGTATCTTAAAGGCAAATATGAGAACGACCCAGATCGCGCCGGGCGACACGGTATTGATCGCCCAGGGACTAACCCGTGTGGCGAGATCATCTTGCAGTCAAAACAGTTCTGTAATCTCTCTGAGGTAATCTGTCGTGCAACTGACACCGAGGAGACACTCATCCGAAAGGTTCGTGTGGCAACCATTCTCGGGACCTACCAGTCAACACTCACAAAGTTCCAATATCTCTCAAAGGAGTGGACTGAGAACTGTGAGGCGGAACGACTTCTCGGCGTGTCACTCACGGGGCAGTGGGACTCAAAGACTGTTCGCCAGGACGCAGTACTCAAAAGACTCAAAGCAGAGACAATAAAGGTAAACAAAAAATATTCAAAGAAGTTTGGCGTCAACCCATCAAACGCGATTACAGCGGTGAAGCCATCAGGAACAGTTTCTCAGACAGTGAACTGTGCGTCCGGTATGCACCCGCGCCACGCACCATACTACATCCGTCGCATTCGAATCTCAGCAACCGACTCACTCTTCAAGATGCTTCGCGATCAAGGGGTGCCGTTTCACCCAGAGGTGGGGCAGACCATGGAGAGCGCAAACACGTTTGTGCTTGAGTTCCCGGTGAAGTCACCAAAAGGTGTTGTCTTCAAGAATGACCTCTCCTCACTTGACCAGCTCAAACACTGGAAGGTGGTGAAAGAAAATTATACTGAGCACAATCCGTCAACCACAATCTCAGTTGGGGATGACGAGTGGGTTAAGGTAGCCAACTGGGTATATGAGAACTGGGATATCATCGGTGGACTCTCATTCCTCCCGCGAAGTAATTTCGTCTACCAACTCGCACCGTATGAGGAGATCACAAAAGAACAATACGAAGACATGGTTAAGAAGTTTGAGAACGTCGACTTCTCGAAGCTTATGACCTACGAACTTCAGGATGAGACTGAGATGAAAAAGGAACTCGCGTGCTTTGCGGGCACTTGCGAGATCTAGAGTATAGCTATCTAACCAATAGCCAATCATTCGTAGGCAAATGAAAATGACTCGCTTTGAGCGAGTCATTTTCATTTTTGTTGTCTGTATCTATAAGCCGAATTCTGTCCTCCATCACTGTTTCCATTGATGGATGTGTAGCCATTTATCTGGGATTGGTGTTACCACCAACCTCAAGCGGCACTTTACCGCACCTTGTGGGGTGTGGTAACACGACCTTGCACAGGGGTAAGGATTTAGCCGTTTCACCCCCTCACTTGCTCGCAAGTGAGGGACTACGCTCCATGTGGAGCGCCTAAAGCTGTTTCCAACTTCAGCGTCTCTGCTCGCACCTCTATAGCGCACTGTTCTGACAATCAAGCCAAGACAATGCACGATGACGGGCGTTACCCGCTACCTTGCTGCAGTATAATCTACTGCCTGTGTTCGGACTTTCCTCCCTGCATCACGATGATGCAGAGCGACTACCCAATACAGACTGATAAAATTATACCATGTAAAATGAAATACACAAGTCTCCGTAAGAAGAAGGGGAGATAAAAGTGTCTCTACCCACAGATAGTCGACACCTTTAATCGATTTTTTTGGTATAGTTAAGTGTATTCTACTGTTTAAATAAGCATTTTTATGATGAGTGAAAAAATAGATTCGTTTGCAACAAGACTTATGATGTTCGTGGTCTTTCTTCTTCCGGTTATATTTGTACCGATTTTGTTTGTGTCGCAGCAAGAGACAAAATTATTCACCCTCTCTTTTGGTGTCCTTATCGTAGCGCTTCTTTGGGTGGTCGCGCGACTTAAAGAGAACAAGGTATCAATCCCTATGAGTCTTGTGTCAATCTCTTTCCTTGCCCTTCCGCTGATTGCTCTCGTTGCTGCGGTCTTCTCAGGGAATATGATCCACTCTCTTGTTGGGCAGAGTCTATCGATGGATACCGCTTTTATGATGTTAGTTCTCTCTCTTGGTTTTGGTGTTGGAGCGCTTCTTTTTAATTCGAAAGACAAGATCATCAAACTGTATCTTGCCATGATTGGATCGGCATTAATACTCTTTGTCTTTCAGGTGGCCCGACTCTTTTTAGGTGAGGACATGCTTTCATTGTCGGTATTGTCTGGAAGTACTGCCAATCTAATTGGAAAATGGAACGATGTCGCGATCTTCGCGGGACTTATAACACTCCTCACCTCGGTAACAATCGAGACACTTAATCCTCGTGGACTGTTCCGTGTACTCGCCTATACAGGATTCCTTCTCGCGCTCTTTATGCTTGTGGTGGTTAATTTCTCTCTCGTGTGGGTTGTCCTTGCAGTCCTCTCATTCGCGCTTCTCATTCGCACCTTTATTGAAAACCGGGTCCTTACTACTAATCAAGAAAGAGAAGGAGGTTCAATAGATTTGAGTCAGAAGAAGACCAGGGGTATCGCAAAGGTGTATCTCGCTCTCTTTGTGATCTCGACCGTATGCATCTTCGCAGCACCAGTATTTGAGACACACATCAGTAAATACTTTAGTCTCTATCAGATTGAGGCGCGACCGTCTTGGCAGAGTACAACCGAGATATTGAAGAAGACATATGACACAACGCCATTCTTTGGTGTTGGACCAAACAACTTCTCAAAAGAGTGGCTGATCCATAAGCCACTGAGTGTGAACCAAACACCGTTCTGGAATGCAGACTTCTCCTTTGGTGTTGGTACGATTCCTACTTTCTTTGTTACCCAGGGAATACTCAGCGTCTTTACGTGGGTCGTGCTCCTCGGCATCTTCCTCTTCAGTGGTCTACGCGTCTTGACCCAAGCAAGGAAGAAGATCTTCGACACGTATCTCTTACTCTCATCATTTGTCGGAGCGGTTTTCTTGTGGGTACTCTCAATCTTCTATGTACCACACCCAACACTGTTTTTCTTTGCATTTCTTCTCACCGGGGTCTTTGTCGCTGCACAAGGGCAGGCTGGGGTTGTGCGCAAGAAAGAAATTGTCTTTCAGGAGAACGTGAGGGCTGGTTTTGCTGGAGTGGTTATTCTCTTTGCTCTCTGTATTCTCTTGGTCGTCGGTGTGTATGTTTCGGTCACAAAATTCACTTCGGGGATATATCTGAGTCGAGCACATATTGCAGCAAACATAGATCGCAATCTTACTGGTGCCCAGGAGTCGATAGGTCGCGCACGTATGTGGGATGAAAGTGATCGGGTATACCGGTCGGCAGCCGAGGTTCTCCTCCTTCGACTCTCCGAGATACTCAATCAGAACGGCGACCCGGAGGAGGTGGGGCAACAGGCTCAAGCGGTGCTTAGCTCTGCTATAGAGAGCGGCCGACGCGCGGTTTCAATCGACAATCAGAATTATCTTAACTGGATCGCCCTTGGGCGTATCTACGAGTCACTCGTGCCACTAAAGGTTGAGGGAGCGTATGAGAACGCAAAGATAAGCTATGAGCAGGTTCTTGCACTCAATCCACACAACCCGCTCTCGGAACTTAATCTTGCTCGGGTTGAGATGCTTTCAGGGAATAACCAAGACGCACGATCACACATTACGGCTTCACTAAAGATCAAGCAAGATTACACTGATGCACTCTTTTTGCTCTCTCAGATAGAGGTGCAGGAAGGCGATGTCGAGAACGCAATCTCATCCATTGAGACTGCGGCGATCTTTGCACCAAACGACCCACTTGTTTTCTTTCGGCTTGGATTGTTGCGATACGGTAGGGCAGACTACGAGGATGCTGTTGCAGCGCTTGAGCGAGCAGTAGTACTTGATGAGCAGTACGCGAACGCCCGATATTTCCTCGGACTCTCATACTATGAGCTAGGACGTCGGATTGACGCAACTCGGGAGTTCACTACGATCCAATCGCTCGACCCGAATAATACAGAGGTCAATGTGATCATTGAGAACCTAATCTCCGGTCGAGCGCCACTTCAGAACTTCGCACCTCCTGTTGATCCACTGGAAGCGCTGCCGGCTACTGAGTAGATTATATTATGGTGCGCAACCTTCTTTCACTGCTTCATCGAGAGATCCGAGGATTGCATGCGGCCGCATATTTCTTAGGTATCTTTGCGCTCCTGTCCGCTGTATTGGCGTTAGTGCGTGACCGACTGCTTGCGCACTATTTTGGCGCAGGAGACGTGCTCGATATATACTACGCCGCATTTCGTTTACCGGATATGGTCTTTGTCTCTGTTGCTTCTCTGGTATCCATTTATGCCCTTATTCCGTTTTTAAGCAGGAATGAGGATGGAGAGGAAGGTCAGCGCCGTTTTATCGGACATATTCTCTCCGCGTTTCTATTCTTTATTAGTGGTGTTAGTTTGGTGCTGTTCTTTCTCGCACCCTACATACTTCCGCGCCTCTTCCCCGGATTAGTTGATTCGGTACATTTTGATACCCTCATCATACTTACGCGTCTTCTTCTTCTCCAACCAATCGTGCTCGGTATATCGAATATTTTTGGGAGTGTAACACAGGTCTACGGTCGTTTTGTGCTCTATGGCATCACCCCACTTCTCTATAATCTCGGTATCATAATCGGAGTACTCTTCTTCTATCCCTCGCTTGGCTTACTTGGACTTGGGTATGGTGTGCTCCTCGGTGCCGTACTTCACGCAGGGATTCAGCTTCCGTTCGTTGCGGCGCGCGGATTCCTTTCACGAATCACTGTGCGTTTCAATATGCGTGAGTTAAAGGACGTTGTCACTCTCTCACTCCCAAGAACCCTTGCACTCTCAGCGCAACATATCGCACTTCTCTTTTTGATCTCCATCGCCTCTCTTATGGCGAAAGGATCGATCACGGTCTTTAGTCTCTCATTTAATCTTCAGGCGGTACCACTTGCAATCATCGGAGTGAGTTATTCGGTTGCTGCGTTTCCAACGCTTGCGCGACTCTTCTCGAGTGGCAACAAGGAAGAATATATCGAACATATACTCACTGCTGCTCGACATATTATCTTTTGGTCAACACCGATTGTGGTCTTGGTGGTGGTATTGCGGGCACAAATTGTGCGCGTCATACTCGGTTCAGGCGCCTTCGACTGGACTGATACACGACTCACCGCCGCGCTCTTTGCACTCTTCTCGCTTTCGCTTGTGGCGCAAGGTCTGACGTTGCTTTTCGTGCGTGGATATTATGCATCCGGCAGAACGCAGCTTCCGTTTGTTGTGAACGTCTTCTCTGGAGCACTTACCATTGCAAGCGCAGGAGCTTTTCTCTACATCTTTAATGCATCAGATACCTGGCGATTCTTCTTTGAGTCACTCTTCCGTATCGAGGGGATTCCCGGTACGGAGGTTCTAATGCTTCCACTCGGGTTCTCTTTTGGAGCGATAGTGAATGCGGGTATCTTCTGGTTTCTCTTTGGGCGGGATGCTCGAGGATTCTCTCGACGGATCCTCAAAGTGTTCTTTGAGGTGCTCTCAGCTTCGGTGGTGATGGGGTTCATTACCCACCAACTTCTCAATCTTTTCGATGACATCTTTGATATTGAGACATTTTGGGGTATATTTGCCCAGGGGTTTTTCTCAGGAATCATAGGTATCCTTGCCGGTAGCATCCTCCTTATTGCGCTTGGTAACAAGGAAATAGGTGAGATTAAACAGTCACTCCTTCATAGGTTCTGGAAGACACCAGTGGTTGGAGGTGAGCGCACAGAACTGTAGGATTCTGTGGAGATGTCTCTGTTCATACGGCTTCCGGGTAGATTCGTTTTTACATCATGAACAGAATCAGAAACTCCAGCATCTACGCTACGTCTTAGTTCCATACGGAGCAAGTATTCATAGCCACATCGTTTTATCTCAACTCTT
This sequence comes from Candidatus Paceibacterota bacterium, assembly GCA_026195275.1. Classification (NCBI taxonomy): domain Bacteria; kingdom Bacillati; phylum Minisyncoccota; species Minisyncoccota bacterium. The sequence continues at coordinate 11,405 of JAPHQU010000001.1, read as the reverse complement.
ATGAACACCATTCGGAATTTTTCAATAATCGCACACATTGACCACGGCAAGTCCACACTTGCCGATCGTATGCTTGAGATCACAGGGACGGTTGAGGCGCGTAAGATGAAAGAGCAGGTGCTCGATAGTATGGAGCTTGAGCGTGAGCGGGGAATCACGATCAAGATGCAGCCAGTTACCATGCGTCACACAATGGGTGGTAGCGGGTACACATTGAACCTTATTGACACCCCCGGACACATCGACTTTCACTATGAGGTTTCTCGAGCGCTCAAAGCGGTTGAAGGGGCAATCTTGCTCGTTGACTCAACGCAGGGTGTGCAGGCACAAACACTCTCCACCCTTCGTATGGCGCAAGAAGCGGGGCTTGTGATTGTCCCCGCATTAAGTAAGGTAGACTCACCACTTGCGCGAGTAGAGGAGGTTGCGCAAGAGGTCGCAACACTCCTCGGGTGCGACCCGAGCGATGTGTTGCACTGCTCAGGGAAGACCGGTGTTGGGGTTTTAGAGCTCCTCAAGCAGGTAATTGAGCAGGTTCCCGCTCCGGTCTCTGAGCTCAGTGACTCACCTGAGAGTCTGCGTGGTTTGGTGTTTGATTTTCAATATGATACGCATCGCGGTGTAATCGTCTATATTCGCGTACTTGATGGCAAAGTGATGAGAGGTGACACGCTCGCGTTTAAGATAGCGAATGAGAAGTTTAATGCTATTGAGGTGGGGATCTTCTCGCCTGAGGAAACGCCGGTTAACGAACTCACCCCGGGTTCAATTGGCTACATTGTGACGGGGATTAAGAAGCCGGGTATCGCGTCTGTCGGAGACACGCTTGTGAAGCAGGGGAGTGTTGTGTCGGCACTTTCTGGGTACATGCGCCCGACACCGATGGTTTGGGCGTCCGTCTACCCTGAGAGTCAAGACGATTTCACCGAACTCAAACAGGCGCTCTTGCGACTCTCTCTTTCCGATTCCTCGCTCTCTTTTGAGGAAGAGACCTCGGGGGTGATGGGGCGCGGGTATCGTTGTGGGTTCCTCGGGATGCTTCATCTTGAGATTGTGACCGAGCGACTGCGGCGCGAGTTTGACCTCGAAATCGTGGTAACAACACCGAGTATCACATACGAGATTGTGTTCAAAGGAGGTGAACACAAAAAAGTATACTCAGCAATCCAATTTCCTGAGTCAAATATATATGAAAAAGTGCTCGAGCCGTGGGTAGCAGTTGAGATCATTGTGCCTGCTGACTACATCGGCGCAATCATGCAGCTTCTTTTTGAGCACGAAGCGATCGTGGGTGACTCAGAAAACTTTGGTGACGACCGTATTCGGGTTGCGGCAGATATGCCACTTCGTGAGCTTATGCGCAATTTCTTTGATCAACTCAAGAATGCGTCCTCTGGGTTTGCCTCTATCCTCTATGAGGTCGGGCCGATGCTTGATGCTGATGTGATCAGGCTTGATGTGCTCATTTCCGAAGAGGTGGTACCGGCGTTCTCTCGCATTGTCGCACGCCGCCGGGTGCAAGAAGAGGCAGAAGCCATCGTTGAGCGACTCTCAAAACTCCTGCCTCGTCAGCAGGTGGTGGTAAAGATCCAAGGTCGCGCACTTGGGCGTATCCTCGCCTCGCGCAAGCTCTCAGCACTCAAGAAGGATGTGACCGGGCACCTCTATGGTGGCGATATCACTCGAAAGCGCAAGCTCTGGGAAAAGCAGAAGAAGGGAAAGAAGAAAATGCAGCTGCATGCAAAAGTGAACATCCCACAAGACGTATTCCTTAAGGTGATGCGCGGTGATGAGAGGAAATAGTCCGCTAGTAGCCCACTCCGGAGATGAGTCCAGGTGCAAAGAAAAGCACCATGCTCGCAATAATTAGGATACTAAGCACGATCCAAATATAACGCATCACTTTCTTGGTTCGTTTGTGGAATAGCATAAAATGGGTTGGAAGTTACAGGTTTATAAAGTTATGAAGGATATCGCTTTATCCTAAGGTATAATCAAGATAATAGACGAGATACGGTCTTTTTTCAAGCAGTACTGCTAGATCCCTAACCAGCCCTTATGTTTGACTTTTACGAGAAACGAAAAATACGATATTGGTTGTACTCGTGGCCGAGTGTGGTGCTCCTAATCATTATTGCTGGCTTACTTACACATGGCGTCTGGGGGGTATATCAGCAAGCGCGTCAAACACGCATCAATAAAAACCAACAACTTGCGCACCTTGAGGGGCTTGAAGCGCGTGAGCAGGCGATCCAGAGTGAGATCGACCGCCTGAATACCACCCGTGGTGTCGAAGCGGAGATACGGCAAAAATACGAAGTGGCAAAAGAAGGAGAGCAGGTCATTGTGATTGTAGATACTCCAAGGAGCATGGGTGACGAAAACGGAGGAGAGCGCGGTGGATTCTGGGACGTACTTGTTGATATTCTTTTGTTTTGGCGATAGAGGCAATGTAAGACCCCACCCTGCTATTCATACGATATATCGTATGAATAGCAGGGTGGTTGTGGTTGTGGATGGGGTGGTGGAGTGTGGTATACTGTGGTGACATTACGAATTAATCTGAGTATATTTATGGATAAGAATGTAGTTATCTATAGCACCCCGAGTTGTCACTTTTGTCAGATGGTAAAAGAGTTCCTTGATGAGAAGAGTATTGAGTATACCGAACACAATGTGGCAGAGGACCTCGAGAAGCGCCAGGAGATGATTGAGAGAAGCGGACAAATGGGTGTCCCGGTCATCTTTGTTGACGAGGAGATGATGGTTGGCTTTGACAAGGAGAAACTCTCGCAGCTACTCGGTATTTAATTTAGTCTGGATTGCATAAAGACACCCAACTTAGAGTTGGGTGTTTTTGTGTGAATTCTGTGCCCCCGCCAGGAATCGAACCCAGAATAATCCCTTAGGACGGGATTGTTATATCCATTTAACTACAGGGGCGATGCATGTAATGTAGCATATTTTTAGTGCCATGAAGAGGAGCTCTGTCCGGACTGTCTTTATGCTATACTCTCAAGCATGAATGGAGAACTCTTGTGGACTTTTACCGCGCTTCTCTTTGCTTTCGGGGTGGCAGGCACTGTTATACCAGGACTCCCCGGTATTGGGTTCGTCTTTAGTGGTATCTTTTTGTATGCGTATGTGACGGGATTTAGTACGGTGACAGTGCCATTTGTGGTGGGTGCAGGTGTGGTCGCACTCCTTGCGGTATTTGCTGACTACGTGGGATCCGCTCTTGGTGCGCGCATTGGAGGAGGAAAGTGGAAGTCGATTCTCGGGAGTATCGCCGGCCTCATGGTTGGTGTGGCAACACTTGGTCCTATTGGCGTACTCATCGGCGCGCTCATAGGCGCTTTTCTCGGCGCTCTTGCTGAGGGGGTCGAGCGTACACAAGCGCTCCGCGTAGCACTCTACACAACGCTTGGCATAGTGGGCAGCACTGTGGTGCAGTTTGTCCTCGCAGTTACGCTTATTGCCGGCTTTCTTATTGCTTTGGTATTCTAATACCGCCATCTTCTTTTTTTTGGCTATTTTTGCTATACTCTCTTTTGTATGGAACGCAGTACCGAGGAGCTTATCAAGCAGAATCTCGAGCTTACGAAGGAGAACAATAAACTCCTGCGGAAGATGCGCCGCCATGCGCTTTGGGGAGGTATACTCAAATTACTCTGGATTGCTGCTCTTATTGGGGTGCCAGTATATCTCTACATCAACTTCCTTGCACCCGTCCTTGATCAGGTGCTCGGTGCCGCGCAGGCGGTGCAGGAGGTCGGTGGAAAGGTTGAAGGACTTCAGGGGCAGCTGCAGGATATTGGTGGAAGTGGTATTGAGGATATCCTCAACATCTTCAACAGATAATCAAAGACGGGTATAGTAAACACATGCTTGGGTAGCTCAGTTGGTTAGAGCACTGCTCTGAAGAAGCAGGGGTCGGCAGTTCGAATCTGCCCCCAAGCACAAGAAACAAAGAACCCAACGCGTTAGCGTTGGGCGATTTTGTTTCTCGCTTTAGGGTAGATTCGAAAGACGGAGGCGGTATACAAGACGAGCGTTAGCTCGGGCTTGTCGCCGAGTCCGGGGAGGAAGCTCTTAGCGAGTTTGCGAGCTTAGAGACTTGACCCCGAATCTGCCACCAAGCACAAGAAAAAACGCCAGGATATGCCTGGCGTCTTTCAAAACACGGCTCCACAGAGCCACCATAAACGCCAAGATGACCCTGGCGTTTATGGTGGCGTCTACTATGACCCCTTGACCTTGAGTTTTGTTTCCCGGTCTTTGTCGATCTTCGGAAGTTTAATGGTGAGCACGCCGTGTTTCTCATTTGCCTCAGCACTCTCGGGCTCAATCTCTTGCGGAAGGAGGATGGTGCGGGCAAATGATCCCCAATAGAGTTCTTTGTAAAAATAATTTTCTTCAGTGACTTCCTTTGCCTCTTCGCGCTTACCTTTAATGGTCACCATGTCGCGGGTGATTGAAACATCGAGGTGGTCCGGACGGACACCGGCAACGATCGCCTTAATGATGATCTGGTCAGCGGTCTGATAGACGTCGACGCTGAGCTGTCCTTCTTCTTCAATCCAGCGACCTTCTTCGTCGCCCTTTTCTTCATCTTCGAGTTCTATCTCTATGTGTCTTGCCTTCCGTGGGGCAGGGGCAACTTCCTCGTCAAAGATATCGTCTTCGTAGTCATCAATTGACGTCGCTCCTGTGAGTCTCTCAAAGAAAGATGGTTTGTTCCTTATCATGGCTATTTTCTCTTAATTAGTGACCAGCACTTCTGTTTAATACGTTTTATCTTCTCGAGCATGAGCATGAGTGCGACAATACCCGCCCACACGAACGCAAACACGAGTAGAATGTTCGTTTCGTTACTGTTAATTATAAAAAAGTTGAAAAGAGTATGCAATAAAATGGCAAGGATAAGTCCGACGATGGTGAAGAGAGAGCGAACTTTCTTTCCTCTATAAAAGCTCAGTGCCATAAAGACTCCAACGGTTGCCGATGAGAGTACATGAAGCAATGTCGCCCCAAGGAAACGGAAGTTGCCGGTGAGAATACTCGTAACCAGATCACCGTCGGCAATAGGTTCAACAAGGAAGAGCGTATTCTCAAGCGCGGCAAAACCGAGCGCAATGCTGATCATATAGATCACCGCGTCTATTGGTTCATTAAGTTCTTTTCGGCGTAATACCGAGAAGTAGGCAAACCCAAATTTAAGGAGTTCTTCGATTGCTGCCCACGAGGCAATCATCATTGTTCCAGTGAAGATGCCTTGCGCATATCTCTCAAATGGCACCACGAACGGCACTGAGAGCATACCCATGAAGAACGCGAGGAATATGAGCCGCTTTGGCTCAGGGTGTTTATCTTGCCGCAGCCAGAACCAGAGCCAGAGTAAAGCAGGGAGGAGGCCGCCAAGGAATGCGAATATGAAAGTCTCAATTGGTGGCATATAGCGTGTTGGTTAGCGATTTGTTGGATACGATGCAACGATAAGCATCTCAGTGTCACGAAGATTCTCGGGGAGATGTTGCCACACTGCTTCAGTCACAAACGGCATGAACGGGTGGAGTATCTTGAGTGAGTCGGTGAGCGCGCGCGAGAGCATCCATTGTGTTGAGCGCTTCGCATCCTCATCTTCCCCGTTGAGAATCTCTTTACTCTCTTCAATGATAACATCAGCGAAAGTGTGCCACACATACTGATAGATCTGATCGGCAGCGAGGTCAAGACGGAATTTCTCAATGTTCTCAGTGACCTCGTCTACCACGCTACCAAGCTCGTCGAGGCGCTTCTGTTCCTCTAGACGGAGTGTGGGTGTGTTCTTAGGGTCGAAGTCTTGAGGCAGGTTTGAGAGTACGAAACGACTGATGTTCCAGATCTTGTTCGCAAAGTGTTTATAGCCACGTACTTTATCTTCTGAGAGGCGCAGGTCGTTGCCAACTGCAACGCCGATGATGAGCGAGAGTCGAGTTGCGTCAGCACCGTATTTCTCGATCATATCGAGCGGATCGATGATATTGCCGAGCGACTTGCTCATCTTGCGACCTTTCTCGTCGCGCACAAGCCCGTGGAGGTAGACGGTGTGGAATGGCACTTCACCAAGGTGATACGTCGACATAAGCACCATGCGTGCCACCCAAAAGAAGAGGATATCGTAGCCGGTCTCAAGGACACTCGTCGGGTGGTAGGTCTTGAGGTCGTCCGTTTCCTCAGGCCAGCCAAGTGTTGAGAAGGTCCAGAGCCCGGAAGAGAACCAGGTGTCGAGCGTGTCGGGATCCTGTTCCCAACCCTCTCCTTGCGGAGCTTCTGTGCCGACATGTATTTCGTCACCCTGCCCGCCACGAGCGTCAGTCGGGCGGTACCACACGGGGATGCGGTGTCCGTACCAAATTTGTCGAGAGATACACCATGGTCGAAGGTTATCAATCCAGTGGTAGTAGGTTTTCTTAAAGCGCTCAGGGAGGATGTCGATCTCGCCATCTTCAACCGCATGCTTCATGAGCTGCTTGAGAGTGACCGTCTCACCACTCTCAATTCCTTTGATATGTGACTCTTGAAGTACAAACTCTTTCTCAGTGTCGATCCACCACTGGAGTTTTGGCAGCGGCTCGATGATGCCGCCGGTGCGTTCAGCTGTTGAGACGTTCTGTGTGATCTCTTCCTCGCCCTCAAGAAGGTCTCTCTCTCGAAGCCACTCGACGATCACTTCACGTGCTCCAGCTACATTTTTGCCTTCAACAAGTGGCCCGGCTTCTTTGGTCATTTTTGCATACTCATTGATGACCTGCGGACGCGCGTCAATATTGTGTCGCTCAGCTATCTCCCAGTCGGCTTGGCTGTGCGCGGGGGTTACCCCGAGTGCACCGGTACCGAATTCGGGATCAACAGATTCGTCGGCAAGCACCGTGACAGAAAGAGTCACTCCGGCGAATTCCCCGGTAAAGGTTTTGCCAACATACTCCTTGTATCGTTCGTCCTCAGGGTTGACCGCGACCGCCGTGTCACCCACTTTCGTCTCGGGGCGTGTTGTTGCGATTGAGATAGGGAAGTCAGGAAAATATTTAAACGTATAGAGTGTCGCCTTCCGCTCTTCGTGCACCACTTCATCATCCGAGACGGTTGTCTGTCCTTTCGGGTCCCAGTTAACAATGCGCGCACTGCGATAGATAAGCTCGTCATTATACATGCGTACGAACGCGGTGTAGACCGCGTTCGTACGCGCACTGTCGAGGGTGAAAGCTTCGCGACTCCAATCAACCGATGAGCCCATCTTGCGCACCTGGTTTACGATGGTGTCATGACTCTCTTGCGCGAACTCCTCAATGCGCTTGAGAAATGTTTCGCGACCAAGGTCGTGTCGGTTTTTCTTTTACTTTTTGTAGATCTCTTTCTCGACCTTTGATTGGGTAGCAATCGCTGCGTGGTCGGTGCCGGGGAGCCAGAGAGTCTTCTTACCACACATCCGGTTAAACCGTATCAGGATATCCTGGATCGCGAGCATCGATGCGTGACCCATATGGAGCGTCCCGGTCACATTAGGCGGGGGGAGGACTATTGAAAATGGTTCAGTGCGCTCTTTTCCTGAGGGGAGTGGAGGAAGCAAATCTGGGTTGAAGTATCCTAACTTTTCCCATTTCTCATAGAGCACATCTTCATGTGTCTTGGGGTCGTATGGTTTGAGGAATATATCGTCCATTCTTCAAAATAATAGCAAAATACGGGGCTATTTCAAGGAATATGTGCCGTTTGCGACAACATCTTCCAGCTTCGGCAGCTTCTTTGCTTTGAGGTGTGTAAGGTACGCGCTTGCAGCGATCATGATGGCATTGTCACCGGTGAGCGATACGGGAGGGATATACAGCTCTACATAAGGGTGGGTACGCTCAAGGTGAGTCTCAAGTGTGTAGCGGACATGGGCGTTTGCAGAGACTCCGCCGCCGAGGAGGAATGTCTGGGCACCGCTCTCATCGAGCGCACGAAGTGTCTTTTTAAGAAGGACGTCTGCAGCCGCATCTTCAAACTCATGTGCAATCTGCTTTTTGGTTGTTTCAGTGAGTCCGGTTTCGCGACCGTTCTGTTCTTGAACAAGGTGCAACACGGCAGTTTTGAGTCCGGAGAACGAGAAATCAAGATTATTTGAATCGACCATTGGTCGGGGGAGTGAGAATGGCTTCTCAAGATTCTCTTCTCGTGCCATTTGGGCAAGTTTTGAGATCTCTGGTCCGCCGGGGTAGGGAAGCTCGAGCATACGTGCCACCTTATCAAACGCTTCACCGACCGCATCGTCGCGCGTTTCGCCGAGGATCTCGTACTCGCCCCATTTTTTCATAAGGACTAGTTGTGTGTGCCCGCCGGAGATAAGGAGCGCGAGAGCGGGCAGATTGATCGGGACAATCTCATTATTCTTAATGAGTGATGAGAGTACATGCCCCTCCATATGGTTTACCGGGATAAGCGGGAGGTCCCATACAGTCGCGAGAGCTTTGGCGAAATTGATCCCGACCCAAAGCGCTGGTTCGAGCCCCGGCCCCACTGTCACCGCGACCGCGTCGATATCCGGCTTCTTGGTGTTTGAAAGGAAGGCAATAAGTAACACGAAGAGATCTGGCTCTCGCTCGAGGAGTTCTTTAAGCCCACTCACCTGGTCCTGAGAGAGCGGCCTCAACGCTTCCTCAGACATACCAGCTTCGGAGAGTGTTTGTGAGAGAAGCGGGACGAGATTTCGCGCATGTTCGCGCTTTGCAAGGGTTGGGTAGACTCCGCCATACTCGCGATGGAGCTCAACCTGCGAGAGGAGCGTGTTCCCCAAGACAGTAAAAGACACACCATCCTTAAACGATCCGTTAGCTTCAACAACGCTGACTGCCGTCTCATCGCAAGATGTTTCTATAGCAAGTATTTTCATAACTTAGAGTTATTCTTCGAGCTCCTCAACGAGAGTAAAGGGAAGCGTCACTGAGTTGGTGATCCTAAATGCCGCCGTATCGTGATTCCCACCACCGCCATATTTCTCAGCAATCTCGGCTACATTAACACTACCATCTCCACGCAAGGAAAAAGTGAGTGCGTCCTCATCCTTGTGTCCCCAGAGAATCGCAAATGGCGGTTTTTTATTGGCGAGGAGATTCCCAAGTTCTGAACGAAATATTCCATGCATATTAATCGCATAGACACGATAACCCTCAAACTCGACCTCCTTGGCACTGTCGGCCAATTGTTTGATGAGCATATTCCAATATTCTTCATAAAGAGAACCCTTCTCTAGAATCGCCGCGCGTTTTTCTTTGTCTTCAAAATCCTCCGCTAGAGCATCCCAGTCTTCAAATTCGAACGAAATGATTCCGAGGATTTTAATAAACGGCTTGGTCTCAGAAAAGTTAAAGAGCCAAAGGTCATTGTCTTCAATGAGTTTAAGTAGGAGGGGTGGCTCTGTATCCGGGAAGAAATATTGCCACGTGAGTATTGCGCCTGAGTGGTCGAGGTCAAAGACATGTTCTTTGAGTGATCGTACATTTTCTTCTGCGCTTAGGTGGTGGTCAATTACTACCAGTCTCTTGGCGCGGATCTCAAGATCACGCAAAACCTCTTTCGGGTAACTGAAGTCGACAACGTACACCTCTTTGCCATCGAGACCTTCGGGTGGGGTTATGCGGTCGCTCACGGGGATATACTCAGCATCCTCGCCGAATTCTTTGCGGCATACCCATGCCGCACCAAAGCCGTCGAAGCATTTTGCGTGGTAGAGAATAACAATATTTTTTTCCATAAATGTGGGCGATACAGAATTCGAATCTGTGACCTCATCAACGTCAATGATGCGCTCTAACCAACTGAGCTAATCGCCCCTCACTTGCCGTAATTACAATTCTACTACAACAATATACTTCAGCTATCGCAAGTGAGGGGCTAATCGCCCCTCACTTGCCCAAGCTATTACGAATCCTATTTTTTAGATGAGTCATCGAGCCTGAAAAACGTTTTAGTTGTTTTTCTCGATGCTTTGCGTCCGCTTGCGCCTTATAGGATTCGTAATAAATGAGCTGAAAAGGGATTTTGTGTTTCGTAGAAGTGTTCTGTCCTTCGTTGTGCTCCACAAAACGCCTTTTCAGATCATTTGTGTATCCAACATAGATACTTTCATCTTTTTCACTCTTTAAAATATATACATAATACATATTCTGCAAGTGAGGGGCTAATCGCCCCTTAGACAGGCTTATAGTAGCAGAAAATAGGTATTTTTCCAGATAAAGAAAAACCGCCGTCGCATAATGCGACGGCGGGTACGGTTAGCTGTTGGTGGCTTGGTAGATCTTCCTGGCCCTCTGTTTCTTGAGGACGTCTTGAACGATTGTGATAATCGTCAAGGAGAACACCATTGCCGTAGCCAAGCAGAAGAGAACCTGGAAGGCTTCGGTATACCACCGAGGAGTGCTCAGGTGGGACATCGATATGCCGAGAAGGATGAGCGTGAGACAGGCGAGGGCTATCCATCCGAGCCTCTTGAATGCCCAGTAGGATTTCTTTCTTACGCGCATCCCGCGACTCCTTCCAAGTAGATCCCGAACTCGTTGAAGAGTTCGAGGTTCTCGAGGTCTTCGCGGGTCACATGGTTACACGCGACCTCGTCTCGAATTGTGTCCTCAAACAGCTTGGTCGAGTCGCTGGATTCGAGTTTGCGGTGGGCCTCGAGAAGTTCGCTGAATTGTCTGAGAACATTCAGACTGCCGACTCGGCAGAGGTGTTTGATCTCCTCCTCGGATGTTCCGATGTCGGAGAGGGGAATACCACTTTCCTTGCTCACCTTGAGCATCTCAGCGTACGTGCTGTACAGTGTTGAACCATGCAACACTTCACGAAGGTGTCCAAGCACAACAACAGCTGCATTGAGCTGAGAAAGATTCGCTCCTTCCCGGATGATGACTGTGTGTTTCATCTGATGCATCCTTTTCTGCTTCTTTGGATTTGTCTAAATAAATGATAGCATATTTATAAGAAAAGTCAATCTCTCCGCTAAAGACAACACTTCAAAGCATACGTATAAAAACAACCCCTCAGTCGGGGTTGTTTTTATACGTTGCGGAGGAGAGAGGACTCGAACCTCCAAGCGCTTACGCGCGCCGCGTTTCGAATGCGGTCCGTTACCAATTCCGGGCACTCCTCCAAGAGCGTACACAGTAGACTACCATTTTTGCGTAAAATCCAAAAGTATTGTATTCTTCTAAATGCCCCATATGTATGGGGCATTGAATTTGGCTTCTCTGAGCCATTTGTGAATGGCCCTATCGTCTAACGGTTAGGACATCGCCTTTTCAAGGCGGTAATCGGGGTTCGATTCCCCGTAGGGTCACAGACACTAAAAGACCGATGCAAAGCATCGGCTTTTTAGTGTCTGCAGGGTT